>CALBWK010000110.1 GCA_937969415.1 uncultured Saprospiraceae bacterium
CCAAGTTTTACTTTCTACAGGTCTCATTCTAATAGCTTGCTCTTCCAAACAAGTCTCTTCTAAAGTCATTTCTGGTGATCAAGAATTAGAATTGATAGTTCTGGGCATCGCTCAAGATGCTGGCTACCCCCAAGCCAATTGTAAAAAAGACTGTTGTACCACTCTTTGGTCTGACAAGTCGCAAAGAAAAATGGTTTCCTCTCTCGGTATCCGAGATGCTAAAACCAAAAAGTCCTGGCTGTTTGATGCAACGCCTGACTTCAAAGATCAACTGCAATTGTTGACTAGATCTAGTGACATAAATTATGATCTCGAGGGGATCTTCTTGACTCATGCACATATGGGACACTATACAGGTTTGATGCACCTCGGTAGAGAAGCGATGGGTGCCAGTGCAGTTCAGGTGTATACGATGCCTCGAATGAAAGACTATCTACAAACAAATGGACCCTGGAGTCAGTTGGTTGGTCTAGGCAATATAGTTTTACAAGAATTGACTGATGCACGGACGATTAGTTTGGCGGAGGGTAGACTCAAGGTCCAACCTTTTCTAGTGCCCCATCGTGACGAATTTTCTGAAACGGTAGGGTATCGCATAGAGACTGCTAATCAGAAGATGCTCTTCATCCCCGATATAGATAAATGGTCTAAGTGGGATACAGATATTGCTCAGTTGATAGCTGAAGTAGATGTAGCTTTCCTTGATGGCACCTTCTATCGCAATGGAGAAATCTGGGGTAGAGATATGAGTCAGATACCGCATCCCTTCATCGAGGAGAGCTTGAGTGTGTTAAAGAACCTATCCCCTGAGGACAAAGCCAAGGTGCACTTTATTCACCTTAACCACACCAACCCGCTGCTCAATGCTGAGAGTGAGGAGTATAGAGACTTCGGATCCACTGGGTTTGAGTTGGCAGTGGAAGGTTCTATTTTCTCCTTATAGACACTAGTTTTTAGCCATATAGTGATATGTTAGAGGCGTTGAATGACAATGCTATATGAGCAGAAAGGTGATATTTTATCTTGTGGATGGCGCTAGGCCAGATGTCTTGTATAGACTAGCCAAGGAGGGGCAATTGCCCAATATCCAGAAATATCTGATTGATGAAGGCTCTAGTACGGTAGGAACAACTTGTTTCCCTTCAACAACAGGGCCTGCTTATCTACCTTTTCTCTGTGGCACCTTTCCAGGAGATCATGGAATTACAGGGATAAGATGGTTTGATAAGGCGGAGTTCTTCCGAGGTCGGTGGGGCCGTAACTCTATGAGGAGCTACTGTGGCTATGAAGCCAAGTACTTTGATGACGATATGGATTCCAAGTATCCATCTCTATTTGAGACTTACGATAGAGGGTTCAATATTTATAATATGATCGTCAAAGGTGTCAAGCCAGAAAACGACTTAACCAAGGAAGGTAAGTCTGGCTTATATCTCAGAGCACATTACCAGCACAAGCATCACGCGGTAGATGAGAAAGGGCATGAAAAGCTGATGGAGGCGCTTGACAAAAATCCACAGTTTGTCTATGCGGTATTTCCGAGTGTAGATTGGGATTCTCATTGCTATCACTACGAAGATGATAGGACTATAGAAGCTTATAAGATTGTGGATAGAAGCGTGGGCGAAGTTGTCAATAAGCTGAAAGAGCAAGGCGAGTATGAGGATACGCTTATAGTAATGGCCTCTGATCATGGTTTGACATCGACGCATACGCATTTTGACCTAGGGAAGTTTTGGAAGAAGGCAGGGTACCGTGTATTGGAGTATCCCAACATAATGAAAATCCGACCACAAGTCGCCGTCTTTATTTCTGGTAACTCTTTTGGTACAGTTTCTTTTTTAGATCAAAAAGAGATGTATGTCAAAAATCTTCTAGAAGAGCGACACGGTAAAGCTTTGGAGAAATTTGTGCAGGAGCCAGGTGTAGATTTTATCGTCTATAGAAAGTCGGATACTGAATTCATTGTCAGAAACGAAAGCGGGAAAGCAGAGATTTCTGTGAGTGGTCAGACTGTAAGTTATACTGCAACTACAGGTAACCCATTTGGGATAGCAGATACTGACGGATATGTAGATGAAAAGGTCGCCTTCACGCATTGTTTTGATAGTGATTATCCAGATGGTTTGTGGCAAGTCAAGCAGTTGATGGAAAGTCCACGGTCTGGTGATGTCGTTGTGTCTGCTGCTGTAGGCTACGACCTGAGAGATTTCTGGGAATATCCTGAGCACAAAGGTTCTCACGGTTCGCTACATAGAGACCACATCCATATACCTGTTCTAGTCAATCAGCCTGACCTCCTACCTGAGCCCATACGCAGTACACGAGTGTATGGAATAATCAGAAATTGGTTGGATAAAAATGATACTTATCATTATGTCTGAGTTAGAGAATAAGGAACGCATAGAAAAACTAGATAAAATTCTGAATGCCAAATATTTGCGTAGAGGGATTTTTGCATTTGTTTTTATTTCGTTAGCTACTTTAACCGGGATTTTCATTTACAACAAGTCGGGAGATGTTTTTGGAGTATTAAAGAGCATTGATGTTAGATATATATTATTAGGATTCGTCTTTATGGCACTTGATCTTTTTTTAGGAGGATTAAGAAATCATATCTTTTCCAATTCTTTTGCGAAGGGGTTGACCTTGATGGTTGCTGTCAAAGCCAATATGGCCAATATGTTTCTAGGTGCCGTCACCCCTTCACAGACTGGAGGAGGATTAGCGCATTGGTATATCTTTTGGAAACGTGGTCTAAAAACCCCTGACTTTATTACGTTGAGTTTTATCAACTTTATTTCTACAACTATATTTTTTCCTTTATCTGGATTAATGGCAATGTATATTCTTAGGGATAGGATGCCAGATGGATTTATCAATTATTTAGTGACTTTCGGTTTTTTCATCTTTTCGACTTTAGGAACTGTGATTGTAGTAGCTTTAATCTTTCCACAAGTTATTGGTAAGATTGTATCAGTGTTATCTGTTCTAGTAGTTAAGGTACGACCCTCGTTAGAGAGTAGGTTATCCGGTTTCGGTGCCAACGCGACTAAGAGTATGGTGGATTATCGTAAGAGTATAGCCCTGTTTTTCACAATTAGACCTTGGTTATTGCTATTTAGTTTACTTATAACAATAGTGCTGTATTTCAATAAGTATATAACTGCCTACTTTCTCTTGTTCGCCTTTAATGTTGAGGCAGATTTTTGGACTATTGTTGCCATACAGGCGGTGGTATATCTTATATTATATTTTGCCCCAACACCTGGTGGCAGTGGGATAGCTGAATTAAGTATTTCCGGACTGATGGCAGGAATTCTTACTAAAGATACGAGTGCTTTGTTTATACTATTGTACAGAAGTTTTCTTGTTTATATTCCTGCAGTCTTAGGTGCATTTGTGATGCTCAGTGAATTGCCTAGGGAAAAGAGAAAACCAGAAGAAGTCTATACTTAATTACTTTCTACGCATACTCTTCCTAATCGCCAGCCCTATAGCTTTCGCCATTAAAGGTGGTACAGCATTCCCAATTTGAACCATCTGTTTGCCCTTGCTCCCTTCAAATATAAAGTCATCGGGAAAGGACTGCAGTCGCGCCATTTCTCTAACAGTAATCACTCTTGGTTCTATAGGGTGGATATTGACACCGCCGTGGTTTTCTTTGATCGTGCAACTCGCTTCATCCCAAGGACACTTTTTCCACGAGTCGGAGTAATTTTCATAGAGACTCTTGCCTTCAGGTACAGCCGCCAGACGTTCTTTCATTTCCCCAGAGTGTCGTGCTCTAACGTGGTTAATGGCTTTGTTATCCGGTAGCTTGATGAGGTCTTTAATGGCCATACGTGTTGTCACATATTGGTCTGGGGTCAATAGAGGAGAGGGGTGGTAATTTGTTTTGCCTATTCTATTAGCGATGAAGATGACACGTTGTCTCTTCTGTGGTACTTCATAGTCTGCTGCATTAAGTGTAGTGACATTAACTTCATAGCCCAAGGCTTTTATATCGTTAACTATCTTCTCTTCCACTTTGCCTTTGAGCATAGATCTCAATCCTTTGACATTCTCTGCGACGATCCATTCTGGTTGTAATCTGCTGATGATGTCTAGCATATCCTTATATAGAGAGTTGCGTGGGTCCTCTATAATACGGCTTCCTGACATAGAAAAGCCTTGACAAGGGAAGCCACCTGATAGGACAGTAAGTGGTGCTCCTTTTAGTTGCTGTTCCACAGTCTCGACGAAATTTCTTTTGACTTTTTCTTGTGTGATATCCCCTAAGATATGTGGATGCTTGAAGTTCCGTTTGTAAGTATCTCCAGCCTCCTTGAAGTAGTCTAACCCACATAAGGGTTTGAAGCCTGCTAGTTGAAATCCATAGGTCATCCCGCCTGCACCACAAAAGAGATCAGCAGACGTATATTTTGATTTACCTGGCTTAGACCATTTGCTCTCAATATCTATCCAGTTGACTTCATCCTTCTTTTGGACTTTAGCTTTACGCTGAGGAGAGATTGACTCATATCTAGAGGATTGCTTTTGAGAAGAAAGAAAGTCATTTAGAGCATCTGCAGATATATGATGTACCCCTCCAATCTTAACGGATACTAGCTCACCAGCTAGGATATGCCGCCTTACAGCCTTAAGTGAGAGATTAAGTTGCTCTGCTATTTCTTTGATTCTATATAATGTTTCATCTTTGGACATAGCCTCTCGACAAATATAAGCACTCTAGCAAATTACCAGTGAGGTCAGCAAAATGGACAACATAGAAAGACAAATCGCCAAAGAGTATATCCTCAATACGGATAAGAGCCTCTTCTTGACTGGGAAAGCCGGTACAGGGAAGACAACCTTGCTTAAGGAGGTACTGAGTGAGACGGATAAGAACTATATCGTTGCGGCTCCCACGGGTGTTGCTGCTATCAATGCAGGTGGTGTAACCCTACATTCTTTATTTCTCTTTCCACTACGTGCTTTTATACCTCAGCCTAATTCGAGCCTTTCTATGGACTTGTTCTGTGATTATTCGGGCTTAGTGAAGCATCAGAAATTTGATCGGGCAAAGTTGGATCTTTTTATAGAGTTAGAGATGCTTGTCATAGACGAGATTAGTATGGTCAGAGCTGATCTATTGGATGCTATTGATTTTACGTTGAGACGTGTGAGAAAGAACCAGCTACCATTCGGTGGAGTCCAATTACTCGCTATCGGTGATCTGTATCAGCTATCTCCAGTAGTGAGACACAATATCAAGTTGGGCTTAGCCGAGTATTATGCTGGCCCTTATTTTTTTGATGCCCTATCTTGGCAGCGCTTGGATGGATTGACTATAGAGCTCAATAAAGTCTACAGACAAGAGGATCAAGATTTTGTTGATATGCTGAATGTTATCCGAGCAGGCGTCAGAGATGAAAAGGTCATTCAGAAAATCAATGAACGCTTTCAGACGGATATAGATCTCGATGGTGTCATTACGCTGACCACACATAATAATCAAGCCAACGAAATTAACGACAAGCAGCTCGCCGCTCTGGAGACAGAATCCAAAGAGTTGTCCGCAAATGTTACAGGGACTTTTCCAGAGTCTGCATTCCCAACTCCAGAGTCCATAGAGTTGAAAGAAGGTGCCCAAGTAATGTTCGTGAGGAATCACAGCGAAGGCCTCTATTATAACGGAAAGATAGGTGTGGTGACTAAGATTGCTGATAATCATATTAAGATTAAGGGTGCCGATGACGAGAAGACGATCCTCGTCGAACCCGTCGAATGGACCAACAGTCGATATGAAGTTGATGAGGCCACTGATAAAATTATCAAGAATGATGTGGGTAGCTTTACACAGTATCCATTGCGTTTGGCCTGGGCTGTTACGGTACATAAAAGCCAAGGCTTGACTTTTGATCAGGTCATTTTGGACTTAGAGAAAACTTTTGCTTCAGGACAATTATATGTGGCGCTGAGTAGATGTCGGTCGCTAGAGGGAATGTTTCTTCTAAGTAAGATCAAACCTGATAATATATTGACGGATCGACGTATAATCAAGTATTATGAGCAAGCCCAAGAAATCGAACAAGCTATACACCAATTGCCAGATGCAAAGGCCAGTTATGAACGTAAGCGTATCCTAAAAGCCTTTCGGATAGAGATACTCGCTTCCTATATTGATGGGTGGCAAGAGACACTGTTAGAGAAGAATGTCCCAGGGAAGGCCAATTGCCTAAATCTGATAAAGGATTTGGATTCTGAGCTCAGTAGTATCGAGTTGGTGTCTAGAAATTTCAATTCTAAAATGACTGCTTACTTTAGAAATGAGCAGGTTGATAAAGAATTTGTCAGAGAGCGCATCAGTAAAGCGGTAGGTTACTTTTCTGAGAACTTACACGAGAAAGTGCTGATCCCATTGGTTAAGCATCAAGCAGAATATAGTGTCAAGAAAAACACGAAGACTTATCTGTATAGTGTGCAGGCCTTTGAGCAAGCATTGACCAAGTTTCTGACCAAGCTCTACGATATCAAATATCTTGGGACAGCAGTGTATGAAGGTGAGAAGAAAAAGCTCGGAGAAATCAAACCCCTCAAGAAGAAAAAAGATAAGGGGAGTACCTACGAGATCACTTATGCCATGCACAAAGAGGGCAAATCTATCAATGCGATCGCTAAAGATAGGGGGATGGCCGCGGGTACGATAGAGACCCATCTAGCTCGACTCATTAGAGATCAACGCGTCTCCATCTATGACCTAATGAAAGATAGCAAAGTCGAAAAAGCACTAGCTGTTGTGGATGCGTATCCTGACTTGGGACTTACAGACCTGATAAAGAAGATGCCATTCAAGATGACTTTCGGAGAGTTACGATGGGTGAAGAATTACAGTGAAATCTTATCGGAGTAAAGATGTCGAAAAGGAAAACCATAGTATTTATTGCTAGGAGTCTAGATGGTTACATTGCTGGACCAGGTGGAGAAATTGATTGGCTCGATATGGTCGCTAACCCTAAGAGAGATGATATGGGATACTTGGCATTGATGGATGAGGTTGATGCCATCATTATGGGCCGCAATACTTTTGACTTTGTTGCTAACTATGAAGGTCCGTGGCCATATCCGAAGAAGGTCTTTGTGCTAAGTAACAGCCTTCAGAGTGTACCAGAACATCTTGTAGACAAAGCAGAAATCATCAAAGGCACACCGCAAGCTGTACTTAATAGTTTAGGGGAGCGGGGGCTTCATACTTTATACATAGATGGCGGGGTGACCATCCAAAGCTTCCTTAGAGAGGATCTTATAGATGAAATGAGGGTGACGACTTTACCACTATTACTAGGTGCTGGTTATTCACTCTTTGGGGATATGGATAAGCGATTGACTTTTGAGCATCAATCTACTACAGTCTATTTAGGTCAGCTCGTACAGTCACGATATGTACGCAAAGACATAGAGTTTTAGGTACAGTCTCAAGCTTAGAAGAGACATAGTTAGCACCCTCATATAGTTAAGATTCGGGATTTGAGCTGATAAGAGACTCTATCGGTGCAATTATTGCTATATCCTAAGGTGATGGCACAAGAGAAGAAGCCCCTTAAGGAACAGACCCCAGCAGAGCTCTGGGAAAGCACCAAGGATTTTTTCCACGACCTCGTTGATCTTAAGGAAGGAATGGATCAAAAGGGTACGTTGCAAAACATCCACAACAACAAGAAGATGCGTGGCTCTAATGCGTGGCTCTTGATGTGTTCTATTATGGTGGCTTCATTAGGATTGGATCTTAATTCTCCAGCAGTTATCATCGGCGCCATGCTAATCTCTCCTCTGATGTCTCCAATATTGGGGATAGGCTTGGGTATAGGTGTCAACGATAAGAAGACCCTTATCATATCTCTTAAGCACTTTGGTTTAGCGATTGCGATTGCACTGATAACCAGTTTTATTTATTTCAGACTGACCCCGTTCGGTAACATTACAGATGAGATTTTGTCTAGAACATCTCCGACGTTATTGGATGGTTTAGTGGCCATCTTCGGCGGGTTGGCAGGGGTTATCTCTATTACTAGAATGGATAAGTCCAATGCGATACCGGGTGTCGCCATTGCTACGGCGTTGATGCCACCACTTTGTGTAGCGGGGTATGGATTGGCTATGGGGGAGTGGTTATTTTTCCTTAATGCCTTCTATCTTTTCTTTTTGAACTCCTTTTTTATAGCGATTACGACTTATTTTATTATTCGTCTCTTGGGCTTCCCATATAAGCTCTTTATGACATCCAAGGAACGAAATAGAAACCGGTTATACATCTCGATATTTTCATTTATCATTTTGATTCCGGCCGTTACCATCTTATACAATACGGTCAAGAAGGTGAAAGAAGAAAAAGCTGTCGAATTTTATTTGCAGGAAATGATTGCGTCTAAAGAATCTATCGTCTCTGATTGGACTCTCGTTGATAATAACTTAGATCAGCAAAAGGATTCTATACAGTTGGTCCTTAAGATAATTGGAGAGCCCCTGAGCCAAGAATTTATTACAGATAGTGATAGAGATCTAGAGAGCCTTCTAGATAAGTCGGTTGATATTATTACTTATCAGAGTGAAGAGTTGCCCATTGAGGACATACAGAAACTACAAAATCAGATCAGCGGATTTGAAGGAGAATTTCAGAAGAAGTTGAAAACCTTAGAGGAAAGGCAAATAGAAAAGACCGCTCAGATTGCTGCACTCAATGCACAATTGGATAGTCTAGAATCAAGGAGTGTCGAGTCTATATATGAGGAGATCAATACTTTGTTTCCAAGTGTTACTCAAATTGCTATTGCCAAGGAAGCGAGCAAATCGAATTTTGATACGATACAACCTTCTTCCTTAGTGGTTGTGGAATGGGATAGTAAACTTTCTAATAGCTCTAAGAAAAAAGAAAAAGCCAAGTTGGAGGACTTTCTTAAACTCAGAATGAAACTAGAGGATATGGAATTGTACTCTAGATAGATAATAGTGGCTATAATGAAGTTGGGGCAGCCTCACTAATGATGCCACCCCTTCCTCTGTCAATTGATCTTCTGACTATATTTTTATAAACCTATGCGTCTCTCCACTTTTAGTTCTTAAGAAGTATATTCCTTCTACAAGCTGACTGACATCTACTGCGCGCTGGGTTTGGTTGCGTAGGAGCACAGTGCCAGTCACATCTATAATATTGTAAGCCTCTCCTTCATTTAGATGGCTAAGATTTAGAGTGCCTGAGGTTGGATTAGGATAGAGTTTTAGTTCTTGCTCAACCTTACGCGTCTCCAACTGTAGTCCGTCTAGTGTATGCTCTTCTCTAGACGCTTCTTCATCGTTGATCAAGGTATGGTCTAGCGTATAATCAAATAATCTCTGACCTGCAGGTGTTTGAGTTAGATTTACTACTTGCGTATCTTCTTCTAGTACTTGACCTATCCCATCACACTTACTTATTCTGATGTTATCAAGAAATATAACATCTGAGTTAGTGCTTGCATCACATCTAAATCTAAATTTGGTCCTGTTAGTAAACATCGTATTAATGGTGACATTTACTGTGTAGAATTTATGATTGATAAAGTCTTCACCCGAAGTCCATCTATTGATGATGACCCATGTGTTTCCTCCATTAGGCGAATATTCTAAATAGAAGCCTTCTCCAGACTCCATACTTAAAGCGATAAATTCAAAGTCTACCTTGACACTAGTATATCCTTCAAAAGGGAGATTGTAAGTGTAGATACTCGATTCTATTAAGCTATTGTCTCTCAATCTTACACAGTAGTTAGAAGCACCTGCACCTTGGCCTGGCTCATAATTTCTGTCTGCATCTTCTCCGCCATCTTTCCATATGCCCCAACCATTTTCGAAGTCTTCATAGTTGTATGCTATTAGGCAATCTCCTTCGCAAGCATCACCTACACCATTGCTATCTTGGTCAGCTTGGTCTGGGTTAGGTGTCTGTGGACAATTATCTACGTCATCTGGAACGCCATCACCATCTGTATCTATGACTACAGCTACTCCAGTACAATTACAGTTAACATCAAATATGTCCCCGGTCGTATTAGGATTGCCATCATCACAAGGGCCACCAATATTACACGTTGGAGCAAAGTCATCGCAAGCATCTCCTATCCCGTCTCCATCTGAGTCTTCTTGACCAGGGTTAGGTGTCTGTGGGCAATTATCTATGTAGTCAAATACTCCATCATCATCTACGTCAAAGCCAATGAAATCACCTGCACAATTACAATCATCATCCCACTTATCAGCTACAGTCAATGGATCTCCATCATCACAAGCCGACCACGGAATACAATCGACTGTATCACAAGCATCTCCGGTGCCATCTCCGTCGCTATCTTCTTGACCTGGGTTGAATGTTGCTGGACAATTGTCAGCATTATCTGGAATACCATCGTTGTCTGAATCAGAAACAATCGGTGTTCCGGTACAATTACAATTGACATCTATTATATCATTTGTGGTGTTTGGATTACCATCATTACATGGCATTCCGACATTACAACCGTCACACATATCTCCAACTCCATCACCATCTACATCTGACTGATTAGGGTTAAAGGTAGTAGGACAATTATCAGCGTTATCTGGAATACCATCATTGTCTGAATCTATTGCTATAGTAGTGCCAGTGCAATTACAATTGACATCTATTATATCATTTGTAGTGTTTGGATTGCCATCATCACACGGCATACCAACATTACAGCCATCGCACATATCTCCGACACCATCACCGTCTACGTCTGACTGAGTGGGGTTAAAAGTGGTGACACAGTTGTCTATATAATCAAAGACACCATCGTTATCGAAATCAAAACCGATAAAGTCTCCGGCGCAATTGCAATCATCATCCCATTTGTCAGAGACAGTCAGAGGATCTCCGTCATCGCAAGCAGACCAAGGAATACAAGTTGTGTTTTCACAAGCATCTCCTATGCCATTGCTATTGCTATCAGCTTGCCCTGGATTAAAAGTAGCAGGGCAGTTATCATTCGCATCTATAACGCCGTCATTATCTTGATCATTATCGACCACTACAGGTGTACCTACGCATTGACAATTGGCATCAATTCTATCATTGATAGTCATAGGGTTGCCATCATCGCAGAATGCACCGAAAGTGCAATCATCGCAGACATCACCAATTCCATTATTATCTGAATCCTCTTGACCTGGATTAAAAATGCTCGCACAGTTATCTTCAAAATCTAATATTCCGTCACCGTCAAAATCGAATCCTACAAAATCTCCTGCGCAATTACAGTCATCATCCCACTTGTCAGCAACGGTAAGCGGATCACCATCATCACAGGCTGACCAAGGGGTACAAGTAACTGAATCACAAGCATCACCGATTCCATTATTATTAGCATCTTCTTGACCAGGATTAAAATTGAAGGGACAATTGTCATCACTATCTGCAATGCCATCCGCATCGCTGTCTACTATAACAAGTGTGCCGCTACAATCGCAGTTATCATCAAATACATCATTTATTGTATTTGGATTAAGATCATCACAAGGAAAACCTGGAGAACATCCATCAAATGGGTCACAGACATCTCCGATGCCATCACCATCATTATCTTCTTGTCCTGGGTTAAAAGTATCAGGACAGTTGTCACTGAAATTGCAAACCATATCCCCGTCGTCATCTTGTTCTCCTACATTTTTAATAATGAAATAATTAACAACTGTCTGTGGTGTGCAACCACAAGCCCCTGGTGTGCCGACAACCTCTGTTGCTATTCTACTGTAGAAATAGATGTTTGTCTCAGATGGGGATATGATAGCCCCATTTAGCCCTGGTAATAAATTTACCATACTGGTATTTGGGCTGATGTCCGTCCCTGTAACAAGATTACATACTGGTGGTACACAGGGTGTTCCAGTAGAAGGAGGTCCAGCTACAAATGAGGTCGGAAAGTTTATTTCTAGATCTTGATTTGCTGAGAAAAAGAACTGGTTGGCATTATTGCAACTCCATACAGTCAATGGATCAGATATATTTAAAGTAGCAAGACAAGCGTTTCCACTGCAAGTTTGGTTACCATTTCTATCAAATACTGTTACTTCATCAGTAAAGGTTATCACAAAGGTGGGGTAGATCGCTACTGCTTCTCGATTACACGCATTGGGATTAATTATGGATGTTAGCCAGGGACTACCTGTGAAAACATCGTCGCATTGTGCTGATAGTGAGCTACTTAGGATCAAAAGTGCCGCACTTAATAGAAAGTATAATCTTATCATTAATTATAAGATGAAATGGTTCACAAATTGAATTGATCGAGCTCGCCTGCCCATTAATGTGCCTTCCGGGTAATAGGTTACCACTTCATCGTAAAATCATAGAAGAACTTACTAAATAGAGAGTATTATTAAGGGCTTCATCAAAGTTCACAACTTTTAGTCAAATAGCCCCCTTTTATTACAGGATTATTGACGTCTAACTTACACTTAGAAAGATGCTAGAGGAAGCCTGCATTGAATGGTTAAACTTCTCTAAGTCTATATTTGTTGGAATTCCTTCTGTATTAAAATAACTGACCATATGTTCCATAGGCATATTGCCAGTTAGTTTGTCCTTGGCCATAGGACATCCACCGTAGCCTTTTATAGCTCCGTCAAACGATCTGCATCCTGCCTTATAGGCAGCTGCTACCTTTTCTTCCCACTTATTTGGTGTAGTATGCAGATGCGCATTGAAAAGGACTTCTGGAAAATATGAGATAAGGTTCTTAAATAAGTAGTCTATACTTTCTGGTGAAGAAACGCCTATGGTATCAGAGAGTGAAAATTTGTTGATACCCATACTTATGAGTTTTTTGACAAAGTTATAGGCGATTTCCACATTCCAAGGATCTCCATAAGGATTACCAAAAGCCATCGATATATAAATCAATAAGTCTTTTTTGTTTTTAAGCGCAATGGCTTGGATGTCTGCAACACGTTGCAGTGATTCTTCTATAGAGCTATTGGTATTTCTCTTTTGAAATGTCTCGGAAATAGAGAAAGGGTAGCCAAGGATATCGACTTCATCATATTCAACTGCATCGTGTGCTCCTCTTCTGTTGGCTACTATAACAGAAAGTTTAGAATTTGTTTCTTCTAGATTAAGTGATCTGATGACTTCACCAGAGTCTCTCATTTGGGGAATGGCCTTTGGCGAGACAAAAGATCCTACATCTATACGTTGAAAACCAACTTTAAGTAGGCTATTGATGTACTTAATCTTATCCTCAGTAGCAATAAAATCTTTGATGCCTTGCATAGCGTCTCTAGGACACTCTATAAGATCTACCTTGTTGTCGAGCTTGTCTTGAATATGCATTGTAGTAATCAAAAGTTGATTCTGTTTTAGGTTTGTATTACCCCTACATTAAATTTTTCTACAGGTGCATTATTAGATGCCTCTATACATCTAGAGATGATGTTTCTCGTTTCTTTCGGGTCTATAATCGCATCTGTCCACAACCTAGAGGCAGCGTAGTATGGTGAGGTTTCAGATTCATACTTTGCATAGATCTTGTCAAAGAGCTCTTGCTGTTCTTTTTCTGTTGGTTCTTGACCTCTAGCCTTCATAGAACCTACTTGAATCTGCATCAAGGTCTTTGCTGCCTGCTTACCACCCATCACGGCTATACGTCCACTCGGCCAAGAAAAGATAAATCGAGGGTCATAAGCCTTGCCACACATCGCATAGTTACCTGCGCCATATGAGTTGCCCATTACAATACTGATTTTAGGGACAGTACTATTGGAGACAGCACTGACCATCTTAGCACCGTCCTTAATAATGCCACCGTGCTCCGATCGGCTACCCACCATAAAGCCAGATACGTCGTGCAGAAAGACTAAGGGAATTTTCTTTTGGTTACAGTTCATGATGAATCTAGCAGCCTTATCAGCACTATCAGAATATATAACGCCACCAAATTGCATTTCTTTCTTTGCGGTTTTGACGACTTGTCTATTATTGACAACTAGACCGACTGCCCATCCATCTATACGCGTATAGGCACAGATGATGGTTTGCCCATATTCTTTTTTGTATTCGGTCCATTCTCCTTCGTCCACTATGGTGTTAAGAATCTCTCTTGTATCATAGGGCTTGGCTCTATCAGCTGGAAAGAGCTCATAGATTTTTTCATTAGGTAGTTGAGGTTGCTTTGCCTCAATTCTATCAAAACCTGCTTTCTCTCTTGTTCCTATTTTGGACACAAGATCTCTTATGGTATCAAGACACTCAGCATCATCCTTGCACTTATAATCTACATCACCAGAAATGGCGGTCTGGGTATGGGCACCTCCTAGGGTTTCTTTGTCCACGTCTTCTCCTATGGCCGCTTTGACGAGATAAGGACCCGCTAGAAAGATGCTCCCTGTCCCTTCGACGATGAGAGCCTCGTCTGACATTATAGGGAGGTAAGCACCACCTGCTACGCAACTACCCATAATTGCAGCTATCTGTGGGATGCCTTTTGAGGACATTACTGCATTGTTTCTAAAGGTCCGACCAAAGTGTTCTTTGTCTGCAAATACCTCATTCTGCATAGGCAAAAAGACCCCTGCACTATCAACAAGATAGATGATGGGGAGATGGTTTTCCATTGCTATTTCCTGCGCTCTAAGGTTTTTCTTTGCCGTCATCGGAAACCAAGCGCCTGCCTTGACAGAAGCATCATTTGCAATAATCACACAGAGTCTACCTGCTATATGCGCTAGACCAGCAACGACGCCAGCCGCTGCAGCACCTCCAACTTCTGTATACATTTCATAGGCAGCAAATGCACCGAGCTCTAGAAACTCAGAATCATTATCTTTAAGGTATTCGACCCGTTCTCTTGCTGTCATCTTACCCTTAGCACGCTGCTTTTCTAGTTTTTTTTCTCCACCTCCGAGGTATATTTTTTCGAGCTTTCTGCGCATTGCGGAGAGAGATAACTTCATCTCGTCTTCGTTTTTACTATGCTCTAAGTTTATTTTTTTTGCCATTAAGTTTGCTCTCGTTCCTGTTTACTTTTTATTTAGATGCTTATGTAATTCCTTAAGCACTTTTCTTATAAGTCTTTCCGTCCAGAATCATTTTCGCAATGACATCTTTAAGAATCTCAGATGTGCCGCCGCCGATAGGGCCAAGTCTACTGTCTCTTGACATTCTAGCTAATGGGTATTCTTCCATATATCCATATCCACCTAAATGTTGAAGACAGCTATATATAACTTCATCAGCTACTTTAGTTGCTTGTAGTTTGGACATGCAAGCTTCTTTTACGACGTATACACCTTTATCTAGATTGGAAGCTACCTGATAATTAAATGCTTTTACAATTTCTACTTCCGTATACATTTCACTCATTCGATGTCTGAGCGCTTGGAATTTATCTATAGTTTTTCCAAAAGCAGTCCTTTCGGACATATATTGCTTTGTGTATTCTAAGGCGTACTCTGCTCTTGCGTGGGCATTGACACCCATGATAAGCCTCTCTAGAGCAAAGTGTTGCATAACATAGTAGAATCCTTTGCCTGGTTCGCCCATCAGATTGGATGCAGGTATACGTACGTTATCAAAAGCAATCTCACCAGTATCTGATGCTCTCCAACCTAGCTTGTCTAGCTTAGAGGCAGAGAGACCTTTTGTATCCCTATCGACAAGGAAGACACCCATAGACTTAGGATTATCTGGATCCATCTTGGCAATTACGACCAAATAGTCGGAGTATACACCATTGGTGATAAAAGTCTTAGAACCGTTGATAACATATTCGTCACCTTCTTTATAGGCTGTCGTTCTCATAGATCCTACATCTGATCCCCCAAAGGGTTCCGAGATACACAGACAGCCGATCATCTCTCCTGCGATGCTAGCGGTCAGATATTTTTGTTTTATTTCTTCTGAGCCTTCCTTAAGGAGATGGGTCATCGCCAAATAATTGTGTGCCCACATTGCTGCTGCAAATCCACCAGAATTAATACGTTGCATTTCTTCTAACCAGATAACCAGATAGAATATATTTAAATCTAAGCCACCATATTTTTCAGGATATCGGATGCCGAAGTAACCCATCTCACCAAATTTTGGCCAGATGTCTCTAGGGATGGTTCCTGTCTTTTCCCACTCATCAAGATGCGGGACAACTTCTGTCTTAAGAAAGGTTCTGAATCCTTCTCTAAATAAATTGTGTTCTTCTGTAAAATATGCTGAATACATTTATGTTGATTTTTAATTTTTATATGAGGTGTTGCATATCCTTATACTGCTGTATGGAAATGCCTGAACTGGCCAAAAAGTCTTGACCATAATGACTATAAAAAGCGTCTTGTCCTTTTTTTGTAAAGTGCGGAAATATTGTCGACCAGACCATTGTCTCCGCATCTTCTTTGCCGATCTCGCGGACAGACTCCTGTGCCACCCAGTAATAGGTCAGCAGCCAGGCATTGAGCGAAAGATTGTAGTATAGACCCGAAAAGGGTTCTGGCTTGACATTGCCGATCTCTATACCATAGAGGAAAGCATTGAGATTCCTCTTGATGACCTCCTTAGACCAATGTGACATCACGTCTTTAATAGAGGAGTGCTCCAATACGGACATATCTCTAAAGACAAATGGGAAGGCTCTTTGGAGAGATCTGCAGGTCCGTATATCTAAACTCAGATTAAAAAAGGCAGGAAAGTCCATCCTTTTCAGCTGATAGCGCTTTATGGTCTTTTGCATCTTGACTGATATATCATCAAGAATGTCTTCCTTGTATTTATAGTGGTAGGCCAGATTACCTCTGCTCATCCCACAATATTCTGCAAGATCAGAGAGCGAATTAGCGTGATAACCCTTATGATTAAAGGCTTCTACTGCTTTGGTCAGTATTTTGTCCCGCTTCTTGGGACCCGTTGATTTAGAGGATATTTTGACTTCTTTGACCAATATATTGGTAGGATTTGACCAAAGATAGTCATTCTTTCTAGTCGAATAAGACTAATTACGAGATTAAAGTACACTTAGCCAAGGTAAACGCAAGAACCTCAATTGATTAAGGTCCAAATCATCCATTAAGCATGCAAGCTCTCATTCAGCTCTATCACCTTGGTATTAGGTCTAGCGATCAGCCGCCCACTTTCCGTGTCTTGATAGATGAGCAGATATTCTTTTCCGCTCAAGTCAGCACCTTTGACAATATTCCCTCCCTCTGAGACGACATTACCTGAGAGATCGATAGGCTGCTTTTCCTTGTTGTATAAAAAGACTTTGGCTGCAGCTGTTATATATGTACCTGCAGCCACTGTGCAGCCATCTCCCAGTGAGATACCTGTACCTGCATTGGCACCTAAGAGGCATTGCTCACCTATAGAGATGATATGCTTGTTGCCTCCAGAAAGCGTACCCATAATAGAGGCGCCTCCGCCTATATCCGTCTTATCCCCGATGACTACACCAGCAGAGATTCTACCTTCGACCATAGCCTTACCTAAGGTCCCTGCATTGAAGTTGACAAACCCAGCCGGCATAACCGTTGTACCAGGGGATAGGTGAGCGCCTAGTCTTACTTTAGAGCCCATTACTATACGGACGCCATCGGGGACATGGAAGTTGACCATATAAGGAAACTTGTCTACGTGGCTGACGACCAGCTCTTCTCCTTGGAAGTTCCATTTCAATCTTTCTGTAGCGAGATCTTGAGGTAGGATAGGGCCTTTGTTGGTCCAGGCTATATTATGCATCTTTCCGAAGATACCAGAGCAATTCATTTCATGCGGCCTTACGTGGAGTTGGCTGAGACACTGGGTTTTGAAATAGCCTTCCTCAGGAGTCTGTACATCTTGTGATGGGTCGTGCATAAAGTAGCACACTATATCTAAGTTATGATAGGTTGTGCTCGGCGAGGAGGCCGTGGATACCGCTTTGAGTAGATCTATATTAGGATGGCGTTTTCCATCGTTTTCAAAAGCAGCAAACTGATTAAGTGCCTCAGAGAGTTGTGCAGAAGACAGGGTAACTATCCCGTTTTTGCAAGAAGTACGTCCAGATACTTTATGGATTATTGCAGCGGTACCAAAGGAAGTCTTGAAGTTGATATGTGGATAATATACTTCCATAGTTGTACTACCCTTAGACTTCCGTACACCTAAGCCAAATGCTATCGGTTGCTTATAACCTTCAGTCTGTTCTATGGTAGATACGAGATCTTTGAATTCTGCTACTGTTTTCATCTATTCTAATTTGATGAGCGAAGGTAATATCTAAGACTAATTGTCTTGAAAATTGAGTAGAAATTGTTGATGATATTTTACCTTGAGTCTCTAGTTGTATAGATGCCTATGAAATTTACGAATGCAACCTTAAAGGATGCTAACTCAATAGCGAGACTACATGCAGAATCTTGGAAGCAACACTATCGAGGCATATGTCCTGATAACTACTTAGACAATGAAGTTGACGATGATCGGCAAGCAGTATGGTCACAAAGATTAAGCAACCATAATGACAAACAAATAGTCTTATTGGCCAGTGGGGCTTCAGATTCGCTTTGTGGCTTTGCTTGTGTGTATTTAGCTCACCACAAGGAGTGGGGCGCTTATCTTGACAACTTACATGTGTCTACGATGCATCATAGGAAAGGCATCGGACAGGCACTTATGCGGGAGGCTGCTAAGAGGGTTTATAATTATGATGCACAATCCAAGCTCTATTTACATGTATTAAAAGAGAACAAATCAGCTATTAAATTTTATCAGAAGATAGGTGGACGGCACATTGCAACTTACGAAGAAGTATTGCCTTGGGGGAGTCGCGGGGAAGTCTGGGATTTTATGTGGACGTTAGATCAACTATATTAGGTGGTTAGGCTGGAGATATGATCTTTTTCTGGAAGCATCGGCTGTTCTCAATGCCAGCGTACTGCCCATAATTGCTGATTAGATTGTAGCCTGCTTTATAATACAAGGCAATGGCAGCTTCTTGTCTCAAGCCTGTTTCTAGAATGGTAAAGGTATAGCCTAATTCTGCTGCCCAGCTTTCTAGTTGTGTCAAGAGTTGGATAGCTACTCCTTTATTTCTATGCTCTTCTATGGTGTACATTCTTTTAACTTCCATCGTGCTGTCGCTAAAGGACTTGATGGCACCACAAGCGATGGGGGTCTTCTTGTAATAAGCGACTAAGATATGCTTGATGTCTTCTAGGCCATTGTATTGGTTATAGAAATCATGGTCATCACCATCGAGTATAGCGAGTTCAGCATTGAGTCTTTGGACTAAGGCGACAAAGTCTGCGTCTGTATTGGTTGTTCTGACTAGCCGTATTGCATCCATAGATTTACAAAAGAGTTCTGGCTATCAAATTTTCATTTCCGGGATATCTCCTTCTACGACGAGCCTGCCTTCTGTTGCCGCTTGAATGTCCTCGACACTTACACCAGGCGCTCTCTCTAATAATCTGAAGCCTTGGTCAGTTACATCAAGTACAGCAAGATTGGTAACAATTTTCTTGACACATTTGACGCCAGTAAGCGGGAGAGAGCATTGCTTGAGTAGTTTGGAATGCCCTTTTCTATTGGTATGCATCATCGCAACGATTATGTTGTCAGAAGAAGCAACTAAGTCCATTGCACCACCCATACCCTTTACCATCTTGCCGGGAATCTTCCAGTTGGCAATGTCACCAGAGTCTGAAACCTCCATAGCCCCTAAGACAGTAAGTTGAATATGCTTGCCACGTATCATCGCAAAGCTCACTGCGGAATCAAATATTGCCGCTCCAGGCAGAGCTGTGATTGTTTGCTTGCCAGCATTTATGAGGTCAGCATCTTCCTCACCCTCAATAGGGAAGGCTCCCATTCCGAGAATGCCATTTTCTGATTGGAAGACTACATTAAGACCATCGGGTACATAATTGGCAATAAGAGTGGGAATGCCTATGCCGAGATTGACATACCAACCATCTTGGAGCTCTTGGGCTATTCTCTTTGCTATTCCAGTTTTATCTAACATTATTTCTTGCAGTTTTATTTATAGAAGCAATTAATCTCAGATGATAATTGCTGCTTTATTTATTGGACTGTACTTTCTTTTACAATTATTATGAGCTATACCTTTTCTCTTACCGTTCTTTGTTCTATTCTCTTTTCATAA
Source organism: uncultured Saprospiraceae bacterium (assembly GCA_937969415.1). GTDB lineage: Bacteria > Bacteroidota > Bacteroidia > Chitinophagales > Saprospiraceae > RFSX01. Next base: position 20,157 of record CALBWK010000110.1, read on the forward strand.
TTTACCCCTTGGAAAATGCGCTGAACAAAGACTCCTGGCAAGTGAATAAAATTAGGATCTAATTCGCCCGGCTCTACCATCTCCTCCACTTCGGCGATAGTAATCTTTCCAGCCATAGCCATTACAGGATTAAAGTTCCTTGCAGTGCCTTTGAAGATGAGATTCCCAAACCGATCCCCTTTCCAAGCTTTGACAATAGCAAAGTCAGCCGTCAAGGCACTCTCAAGTATATGTGGCTTGCCATCAAAATATCGGACTTCCTTGCCCACGGCTACTTCAGTACCATAACCTGCTGGTGTAAAGAAGGCTGGTACGCCTGCTCCACCTGCCTGACATCTTGCTGCTAGTGATCCCTGAGGGATGAGATCAACTTCCAACTCACCACTGAGCATTTGTCTTTCGAACTCATCATTTTCTCCTACATAAGAAGAAATCATCTTCTTGATTTGGCGCTTTTGCAAGAGCAATCCTAGTCCAAAATCATCGACGCCGGCATTATTAGATATACAGGTTAACCCCGTCACTCCTTTGTTGACAAGTGCGGCAATGCTATTTTCTGGAATGCCACACAAACCAAATCCTCCTAGCATAAGCGTCATATCGTCTTTAATCCCTGCGATCGCCTCATCAGCATTATTGAATATCTTGTTCATATGTATTTGCAAGTTTGAGCATCAAATTAGTCATTTCTGACTAAACGATTGTATATCTAAACACTAGAGTCTCTAAGGTGTGACAATTATGGACTTTTGCGATTCAGAGTCTAGCTCTTCAATACAGAAAACGGCCTGACTTACGTATATTACTCTCGAGCCAATACAATACCTCAAGGTGTAATCAATAAATGAGAGTTAGTCAATTTGTAATCTTAGTGTGTCTTTTGATCCTCAGTTTTATTGAGGTTGCGCTGACACAAGAGTTTGTAGCTGGAGAAATCTATGAATCTACTTTTGTAGAGTATAGAGCGGGAAATCTGCCCATCGTGATTTCTGTCCCCCACGGAGGCTTGCTGGAGCCAGACTCTATCCCAGATCGCGATTGTATTGGTTGCGTGACTGTGATGGATGCATTTACCAAGGTTATAGGTGAGAGTTGGTATGATGCCATTATAACTGAAACGGGGTGCTATCCACACGTGATTATCAATACGCTTCATAGAAAGAAATTTGATGCCAACAGGGACATCGAGGATGCTGCAGATGGCCAACCCCTGATAGAAGAAGCTTGGCGGACGTATCATCAATTTATTGATTCTGCTAAAGCAAGGGTCGTACTAGAGTTTGGTAAAGGCTTATTCCTTGATTTGCACGGGCACGGTCATACAATACAAAGGACTGAGTTGGGCTATCTGCTCAGTAAGTCAGAATTACAAATGGACGATGCCGCACTCAATGCAAGCAATTTGATCGAAGAAAGTAGTTTGAAGACACTCGTTGAGACCAATAAAAATATGTTGTCGCACGCTGAATTGATCAGAGGCTCTACTAGTCTTGGTAGTCTACTTGAAGAGGAAGGCTTTCCTTGTGTGCCGAGTAGTAATGATCTATTTCCTCTGAATGCTGAAAGTTATTTCTCTGGTGGATATAATACTGTACGACACGGCTCTCGTGATGATAATGGTGTTATAGATGCTATCCAAATAGAATTGAATCAAGATGCAAGATTCACGGAGGATGCAAGGGAAGCTCTTGTTGCTGCACTAACAAAGTCGGTGCTTAGTTATCTAGAGTCACATTACTTTAGGGGATTTAGTGAGGGGTATTGTGATTTTGTATCTCATAATGATCCAGCTGCATATCAGACAGTAGAGAATCCTTTCTATCCTAATCCAACGTATGGACCCATATGGATCGAGGCGTCAGCACAAATTTCACGATTGGAAATATATAATGTGACAGGTAAGTTGGTGCAACTCCACTCAGGAAACATACCTTACCTTGATCTCAGTTCTTTGTCTGATGGGACCTATATTATTAAGTATTTTTCGAATGAGCAGCCCGTTTACATTGGTCGGATTGTGAAAATGTAAAGTGCTCTATTTTCATTTTCTTGATAGTCGTTCGATAGCCTTGTCGAGTACTTCTTCGCTTTTGGCAAAGCACAATCTGACAACTTTGTCTTGAGGATCTTCACCATAAAAGGGAGATAGCGGGATGCTGGCGACTCCCATTTCTTTTGTCATATACTCGGCAAATTCTAGATCACCTAGGTCACTTACCTCAGAGTAATCATAGAGTTGGAAATAGGTGCCATTGCAATTGAGAGGTCTGAAATCTGTATGCGACATACCTGCAGTTAAGTAATCTCTTTTCTTCTGAAAAAACTCTGGAAGCTGTTGATACGTAGTTGGTTCTTGTAAGTAATCAGCTATGCCGCGTTGGACAAATGAGTTGGCACTAAAGATGACCCACTGATGATGATTTTTATACGCCTCCATCAAGTGCGGCGGTCCGACTATATAACCTAGCTTCCATCCAGTGGCGTGCAAGGTTTTTCCAAATGAAAAAGTGGCGAGACTCTGTTGATATAGTTTGGGGAATCTAAAGACACTTTGGTGATGGGCTTGGTCGTAGATGAGATGCTCATAGACCTCATCACTGAGGAGAATGATGTCTTTGTTGGCGATAAGTGTTTGTAGGGCTAAGAGGTCGGTTTCTTTGAGTGTTGTGCCAGTGGGATTGTGTGGCGTGTTGATGATAATCATAGCAGTGCGCTCACTGATTAACTCACCGAACTGGTCCCAATCAATTGTATAGTCAGGCGCGGTGATGCGATAAGCGATGACACGTCCACCTGCCATTTCTATCGAAGGTCTATAGCTATCATAAGCTGGCTCGATGATGATGACTTCATCGTCTGGTTGTACAAATGTTTGTATCGCTGTATTGAGTGCTTGGGTGGCGCCTGCGGTAATACAAATTTCTTTTTCTGGGTCAATTGTCTTGTCATAGCAGACTTTTATTTTGTTAGCAATAGTTGTTCTGAGTTCTATAGTGCCGGCCATAGGGCAGTATTGATTGTGGCCTTCGTCTAGATATTTTTTGATGAGATTTTTAAGTCGAGAATCACAATCGAAATCAGGAAACCCTTGCCCTAGATTGATGGCATTATGTTCTTTTGCCAGTGCAGACATCTTTGAGAAAATGGAGGGTGGGGAGGGTGGTAGTTTAGATTTCATGTTCATATGAATTATGTTTTTTCTTAAGCATTGGATTCTTAATTTATACCAACAAAAAGCATTAACGGAATAGCCACAACTACAACTGCCAATATCAAAAAAATTAGATAAGAACCCACAAAAGGAAATATTAGGGTGGCCCTATTTCGTCCTGAGTATAATTGCCAATAGACTATAAAGGCATAGGATATGGGTATCAATAGAGATAAAATATCCTTAAGGTAATGACCACTAAGGGGCACCCCAAGGATAGTAATTAAAGTATAAAGTAGGGCTTGATGGCCAGTAATGAAAGCTGTCAATACTAGATGTTCTAGGTAATTGTAGCCAGTGCCTTTGAAAGCAACATAGGAACCCAAAGCATAGACAGGAATTAGCACCAGCATAAGGATGGCGTAGTTGTTTTTTATCACATCTAACTTATCTTGAAATTCTGGCGACAAGGTGCTTTCGGCAGCATCTGTGGCTCCTAGAATAATACCTTCTATACCGTCATTAAGTATGGTGTTACTGTCAAAAAACCTAGAAATTAAAAAATACAAAGTAGATAAAGCAAAAGCGTAGGCTATAGGCTTAAAATGCGCTATTCTTTTGCCATTTATATACTCTCTGACGCTATGGCCAGGTCTAAGCGTCATTTCTTTTAAGGTAAAGAGCAGACCCTTGTTCATTTGGAAAACGCTTTCCGTTAGGTCGGCTAGAATAGTTGAAAAATTGAGTCTATTTACCTTAGTGTCTTGACCACATTGAGGGCAGAAATTTTGACTTATCGGCTGACTGCAATTTTTGCAATTCATTTTATTAAGCACATGATTACCAGTTGAGGAGTACTTCTATTTTGGCTTGTACTTTTTCTGCTGATGGTATCATCGTCTGTTCGAGTACACTATTAAGCGGAATTGCCGGCATATCTTCTGACCCAATGACTATCACTGGAGCATCTAGATGCTTGAAGCAATTCTCCTGTATCAATCCTGCGAGACTTCTTCCAAAAGTATTATTGGCTGGCTCCTCAGTAACTATAAGACAACGATTGGTTTTCTGTACTGAATTGAAAATAGTTTCTGTGTCCAAAGGATTCAAGGTTCTTAAGTCAACAATCTCAATCCTACCCGCGTAGGCTTTGCTCGCATTAAGCGACCAGTGTACTCCCATCCCATAAGTGACAATAGTAAGGCTCTCGTCACTTGTAGCCGATTGCACCACATTCGCTTTTCCAAATGGCAAAATGTAATCCTCTGCTGGTTCTATAGTTCTGGCTTTTTCTGTGCCTGGAACCTTAGACCAATAGAGGCCTTTGTGCTCTAGGATAACGACTGGGTTGGGGTCGTGATAGGCCGCCTTCATGAGCCCTTTCATATCAGCGCCGTTACTAGGGTAGGCGATTTTGATCCCGCGTATATTGGTTAAGACTGATTCTACACTACTTGAATGGTAAGGCCCTCCACTGCCGTATGCACCTATGGGTACCCGTAGAATCATACTGACAGGCCACTTACCTTCAGAGAGGTAGCAAGATCTAGATACTTCTGTAAACAACTGATTAAGACCTGGCCAAATGTAGTCAGCAAACTGAACCTCTACAATAGGCTTGAGACCTACCGCTGACATACCTACCGTAGAGCCGACTATAAAGGCTTCTTGTATAGGTGTATTGAATACTCGTTCGTCTCCAAATTTTTGCGCTAGAGTAGCCGCTTCTCTAAAAACACCTCCCAGTCGCTTGCCCACGTCCTGCCCATAGAGCAGACAGCTTGTATCTCCGCGCATTAGTTCTTCTACAGCCTTTAAGGCACAATCTACCATCACGACTTCCTCTCCATCTTGTGGTGATCTAGTACCTACTTCTTCAGTAATCGGTGTAGGCGCATAGTCGTGTGTAAAAAGATCACTAGGCAAGGGATCTTCTGCAGTTTTGGCCAGCTCAAAGTCTGACTCTACAGTCAGTACGGCTTGCTGTTCTATTTCTTTTATTTCTTTGGCCGAGATACCTGCGTCTGCAAGCTGAGCTTTGAGAATGGGATAGGGATCTCTTGTCCTTGCTTCGTCTAGGTCGTCTCGATACCACTCCATACGTACCCCAGAGGTATGATGATTAAGGAGCGGAACTGTAGCGTGCAAGAGATAGGGTTTCCTTTCTTTACGTATGTACTTGATGGCTTTGGTGACCGCCTTATAAGATTCAGAAAAATCTGAGCCATTGATAGTGGCCGCTTTGACTCCTTTGAATCCTTTTATGTATTCGTAAGCATTCTGTGCTCGGGTTTCTTCTGCATTGGCGGAGATATCCCAGCCATTATCTTGGATCAGATACAGGATAGGCATTTGCCTGAGTGCTGCCATCTGAAAGGCTTCTGCAACTTCTCCTTCTGTAACAGAGGCATCCCCCAACGAGCAAACCACTAAAGGCTGGTCACCCTCATCAAGACCTAATAATTCTTTGTACTGTAGACCCATTGCAACCCCAGTTGCTGGAATTGCTTGCATACCAGTTGCCGAAGAATTATGTGGTATTTTGGGTTTGTCATCATCTCTAAGACTCGGATGAGAGTAGTAAGATCTACCACCTGAGAAGGGGTCATCTTTTTTGGCCATCAGCTGTAGCATCAGATCATAAGGTCGCATCCCTATACCCAATAAGATAGAGTCGTCTCTATAATAGGGGAAGGCATAATCTTGTGGCTTAAGTTGCAGGGCTGTAGCCAGTTGGATGGCTTCGTGTCCTCGGGAAGTCGCGTGCACATATTTCGAAACCAACTTCATATTGGCCTCGTAATGTTCTGTCATTGTCTTGGCTTGGCACAAGAGCGAAAAGGCCTTCTTGAGGATTGCTTTAGGGAGGCTGGTCCTAGATTTAGACTTGGATTTGGGTTCTTTTGTTTTCACAGATTAAATATAGTAACTGAATGGTCAAGAGTGGCTTATTTGAAGGTGTATATTTGTTAGGCGTCTTTGTCTACATATGAATCATAACTGTTAGTAACTATGGAATCTCTACCACAAAAAGTATTTGATAAAATGATGGATAAGGACTACTGTAGTCAGTGGATGGGTGTAGAACCTCTGTTGATAGAGGAGGGACATTGCAAAATCAAAATGATCGTCAAGAAAGACATGCTTAATGGCTTCGGTATCTTACATGGAGGTATAACGTATGCCTTTGCTGATAGTGCTTTTGCTTTTGCATCCAACTCTTATGGTCGTGTTGCAGTTTCGATAACTGGGTCTATGAGTTATAGTAAGTCCGCAACCCTAGGGCAGGTACTTATTGCAGAGGCCAAAGTGTTGAGTCTTTCCTACAAGACTGCAGAGTTTGATGTAGATGTCTATGAGGAAAAAAGTAATGAGATCTATGCCAGATTCCGAGGTGTCGTTTATCGCAAGTCAGCAGAGCACTGATTTGATAATTATTGATTCAGATTAACGCCTACTGTCACTTGGACGTTTCTGCTTTCGTGGACAAGTGTAGGACTATCATCCAACATATTGATCAATCCTAGGTTTATCATCATCCTCAGCCAGATATCCTGATAACTGATCTTTCCGCCTACGAGATATCCCAAATCGTATTTCCTATGGTCAGGGAGGTTGAGTTCTTCTAAGGTTATATCATTGAAAGTTTCAAATAGTTTTAGTCCTGCATTGACGCCTGCCAAGACAGAAACGTATCGTCCTGTGCTCAATTCTATGTGTGGGGTGAAGTCAAGATAGTGCACTCTATAATTCGAATTGGCATTAGGCACAAATATGGTGCCTTCTCTGATGTAAGCACCTTTAGTCTTGAAGCCTTTTACAGAATATTGGATCTCTGTATTGAAATGGATATTCTCCGTCAGGTTGAATATTTTTCCTAACCCCAATGCCGGATTGGTTTGATACCTCGGTTCTAAGTCAAGTGTGGATTTGGCAACTGAGCTATAGTTACCTCCCAGGGCAATGTATACTTGACTCGATGCTGTGGAAAGTCCAACAAAAAGTGCAAGAGAAAATAAGTTGAAGATCGTTTTCATCATATGTCATTAATAACTGATTAACGAACTTCTTATTATCCTCTGACTCTTATAAATTCAAATAAAGAATCTAATCGGCAAAACCTTGTCCTTTCGTAGCCTCTACTGGAAGGCCTTGCTGATATTCTCTGCGAGCACATCAATGTTGGTTCTGACGGCTTCATTCAGCGCAGTATGGATCGTAGGCATAGCTTCTAAGTCATAATTACTTAAGACTTTTTCTATATCTAATTCGATGGCTATCGTATTATCGTTGATTGATTTATTGAGTAACACATTTCTGTAAGCGCTCTCTGTTCCGAGGTGAAGAACAATATTTTCACCACTTTCAAAGAGGCCATTCCCGTCAAAATCGGCATTGCCTTCTATTTTAAAGTAGATGTAGCTTCCCCAATTTGTCCAGTACTCAGAGGCTCTAGAGAGATCACTGCTAGAGTTGTAGTCAGCAGGTAAGGTTTCGTTGAGATCATTCGGAATGCCGATATTAAAATTAACCTGATCTATATTCTGGAGCTCAGTGTCTATTGTCCAGTTGTAACCTTCGGCAGCCTCATCTGCATCTGAGTGTGCATCTCCTAATTCTAGAAACTTAACCTCAGAAATCACCTCAGAATCATCACCGGCAACTAGAGTAAAATCAGAGGTGAATCCTTTGACGTCGGTTATCCTAATCATCATCCCTTCATCGTTATCAAAGTTGTTAAACATTACGAGGTCTTCAGTACCATACTTAAGCTTGAAGTTCACGGTAGTCTCATTTTCACCATCTGGTCCACAAGCAATTATCAATATAGAAAGTAGTAATATAGGTAGGTATCTCATGTGTATGTATTATCTGATGACAAAAGTAATTGAATTGGCACTTAGGCTAGGTGTCTATAAACGGTGTGAGAAGACAATTTGTTTGAATGCTACTGCTTAAATAGATACAACTGTAGTGGATTTTCTCTCAGACAAAGAAAACCTAGATTCTACCCGCCCTATATGCGGAATCACGGAGAGTTTGTCTAAGATAAACTGATTGTAAGCCTCAATATCCGCTAAGACCATCTTGATGAGAAAGTCGGCATTGCCTGTGATATGGTGGCACTCCTGCACTTCTGGAAACTGGGTTATGGAAGCTACAAATTCATTGATGGCCGTCTTGTCGTGTTCCTTAATTGAGATATTGATAAACACTGTAAGGTTCTTGCCTACCTTCTTAGGATCTACAAGAGCGACATATTTGCTGATGACGCCTGCTTTTTCGAGTTTCTTTATCCTGTCAAACACTGGTGTAGTAGACAAATTAAGCTGGCCGGCTATTTCCTTAAGGGTCAATCTAGAATTGCCTTGGAGTCTCTCTAAAATAGCCTTGTCGGTAGTATCAAGTGGATAAGACATAGGATAAGGATTGTTTTATTTGATTAAAATCGAATAATAATATTCCGATGTGATGGATTATGTAGAGAAGATTAATAATTATTTACGGAATATAAAATGATAAAAGTAATGATTTTCCTGATTTGGCCTATTTAGTAGAAAATTTATGCTTCAATAACTCTTTAGTCCTACTTTTATACCACTTCAAATTGACGAATTATGAGCAGAATAACAGATCTCAACATAGACGATATCAAGGATTCGGACCTTCTTAAAGGCTTTGACTTTGATAATTATAATGATGGAGATAGAGAAAGATGGAAAGGCCTTCTGGGTGGGGTATTAGAATCACAAGATGGCGTTGCTTGTAACAGCTATGCTAAAGGAATGGAAATTTTAGGCGATCAGTTTTCTGATTTGCCCAATCTCTCAGAACTCAATGGAATGCTAGAAAAGAATACTGGCTGGAGAGTTATGGCGGTTAATGGACTTTTGCCTTGTGAGGACTTCTACAAGTTATTATCTCGTAAAATATTTCCCTCTGCCACCTTTGTTAGGGACTGGCATTCTCAAGCGTTTACTGGCTATCCTGACATATTCCACGATGTAGTCGGGCACTTACCGCTTTTCTTTGATAAGAAGTTTTCGGACTTCGTATCTAAATCGAGTGCCGTCATCTATCAGATTCTTATGAAGACACCTAATGGCACAGCGCTGAAGGAGCAGCTGATCCAAAACTTTAGTAGATACGGGTGGTTCACTTGGGAAGCCGGGCTTATTAAGGAGGATGGCGTGGCAAAGGCTTATGGCGGCGCTATACTCTCATCATCAGGAGAAACCAATAATCTCAAAGTGAGGGGTTATGACAAGTTTGATCTTCTAGATGTATTTAACCAGCCATATACCGACAAGGAATTTAGTGCTAGATACTTTATCATAGATAGTTACGATGATCTTTTTGCTAGCTTAGAGGCGATAAAGACGCAGTATGGCGTCACCGATTCTATCAATTGATAAGTTTTTAGCAAAAGGATGTGGGAAGAAAAAGATAATGCTTTACATGCGACTTTCGAATTCAAAGACTTCATTGAAGCTTTTGGATTTATGACGGCTGTCGCAATGCTCGCAGAAAAGCAAAATCACCACCCGGAGTGGAATAATGTCTATAACACAGTCAATATTAAGTTGACGACCCACGATGCCGGAAATACTGTTACTGAGAAGGATCGGCAGTTGGCAGCATCGATAACAGCACTAATATCCAGTTAAGATGGGAATCTACATAGATGATATGGACCTGGTGTACATCGCCATTGGTATATTTTGGACACTCCTATTTCTGCAATCGGGACTAGATAAAGTCTTTGATTGGAAAGGAAATTTGGGTTGGCTCCAAGGACATTTTTCCAAGTCATTTATTGGCGGAATGGTAGGCCCAATGTTAGCAGCCCTCGCAGGTGTAGAAATTATAACGGGGTTGGTTTGTGGAGCAGGTATTTTTCAAGTGGTTTTGTCTGGCAAAACATACTGGTTAGCGATCGGAATGGTCCTGTCATTGGTTTCTTTATTGATGCTATTTTTTGGTCAACGTATAGCCAAAGACTATGAAGGTGCTAAAACAATTGCCATCTATTTTGGTGTTGCATTGATGAGCATATTAATGATAACAAAATGAGCAAAGCAAGTATATCTATATTCAAGCCAACCTACCTTCCCAAAGCAGGTGGATATAAAGGAGGCAAATCTCTATCTGAAGTAAAAGCCAAAATTGGAAAGAAGAAATTATACAAACTCTCCTCCAATGAAAACTACCTCGGTGCCAGCCCTAAAGCTAAAAAAGCCATAAGGGCTGCTATCAACGACTTAGGGCTGTACCCAGAAAGAACAGATGTGCATTTTAGAAAAGCACTTTCTGATTTTTATGGCTGCATAATGTCGCCAGATCAATTTGTTACCGACAATAGCGGCGTAGCTTTATTAGAGATGATAGAACGGGCTTTTCTTAATCCCGGCGACGAAGTCATTATCTGCAACCCAGCCTTCAAGCCCTACTATATGTTTGCTGGGAAGCTCGGCGCTAAGGCCATCGATGTGTCTATGATAGGTAAGAATTATGACCTAGATATCAAAGGTATACTGAAAGCCATCACAAAGAAGACAAGGTTGTTGTTTTTATGTAGTCCCAATAATCCAACAGGAACACATATTCCTCAGAGTCAGCTTGATGAATTGCTGCCTCAAATACCAGCGCACGTCGTCACCATTTATGATGAAGTATACTATCAATATGCCGATGCAGAAGATTTTACAATAGGCTTACCCTATGTCAAAGCAGGACTTAATGTTATCGCAGTCAACAGTTTTTCAAAAGCTTATGGCTTGGCAGGGTTGCGAGTAGGTTATGGTTATACTACAGAAGAGATCGGTCGATATCTGGCTCAGGTGAGAAGACCTTTTCATATCAATACCTTATCAATGGATGCAGCACAAGCCGCACTCAAGGATAAGTCATTTATAAAGAAAACCGTCTCCCTAGTCCAAGAAGAAAAACAGTATCTCTATAAAGCATTAGATAAGCTAGGTGTCAAATATTGGAAGACCCAAGCCAATTTTATTACCATCAAACCAAAGATGAACGATAAGAAGCTAGAAGAAGCGATGCTGATGCAAGGTGTGATGGTAAGGCCAGTCGCGAATTTTGGAGCTAAGGGTTGCATACGTGTGACCATAGGTGACCACGAAGCCAACAAAGCCTATATCAAAGCACTCAGGAAAGTGCTGAAATAAATTACAAGAAAATAACTTACAAGTTGAAGGAACTGACAGGAGGACAGGCTGCCGTGCGGTCATTGATTAAGGCAGGCGTGAAGCAGATTTATGGCTTACCAGGTGTGCAAAATGACTGGCTCTACAATGCCCTTTATGATTACCGAGATGAGATAAGAGTCCTTCACACGCGTCACGAGCAAGGTGCTGGCTATATGGCGTTAGGACATTACTTAGCGACAGGTGAGCAGGCAGTATACAATATTGTCCCTGGTCCTGGTTTTCTCAACAGTTGTGGAGCATTATCTACTATATGGGGCCTCAATGCAAAAGTACTTTGTCTTGTAGGCCAGATACCCAAAAAAGTCCAAGGCAAGAATCTAGGCGTATTACACGAGATTCCAGATCAGATGGGTATAATGCAACGCTTGACCAAGTGGGCCGCGAAAGTAGACTCACCCAATGCGGCACCGATGGTTATCGCAGAGGCTTTTGAGCAGATGCATTCTGATCGACCTAGGCCTGTAGGTGTGGAGATTCCGATGGATGTATTGTCTGGGACTGAAGAAGTAAGTTTCGAAAAATTTGATATCATTCCCGAAATTCCTTCCGTTACTGACGAAGAGATTTCCACGGCAATTGAATTGATTACGCAAGCAAAAAATCCTCTTGTTTTTGTTGCTGGCGGAGCGATGCACGCTGCTGCTGAGGTAACTCAATTTGTAGAATTTCTGCAAGCACCTGTCTTCTCCTATAGAACAGGAAAAGGTATCGTCGCGAGCTCTCATTACCTCAGTTATCCGGTGCCAGCGGCACATAGTCTGTGGGCAGATTGTGACTTGTGTATTGCTATAGGTTCTCACGCCAGGATGCCGTTGATGAAGTGGGGACAGGACGAAAAATTAAAATTCCTTTCTATCAATATTGATGAGGAAGCGCACCATAGAATGCGCAGAGCAGATGTCGCTCTAACGGGTGATTCAAAGCAAGTCGTAGCACAACTCAATGCCGCCCTGACTGCAAAGACAAAACCAAGTCTAAGTCGACGAGCAGAGATGGAAAATTTTGCAGAAAGGTGGGATAAAGAGACGGCTTATCTTGAGCCACAAAAATCCTATCTTAAGTTAATCAGAGAAGAATTACCCGAGGATGGTATTTTGGTAGATGAGTTGACACAAGTGGGATTTGCAAGCAGGATAGTTTGGGATACGGATCTCCCAAGAACTTATCTCTGCACGGGACATATGGGTACCCTTGGGTGGGGTTTTCAGACAGCACTTGGTGCTAAAGCAGCAAGACCTGAGGCGATGGTGATTTCTTTGGCAGGTGATGGAGGTTTTATGTTTGGTGTACAAGAATTAGCGACGGCAGTCCAACATAAGCTAGGCGTTATTGTACTCCTTTTTAACAATAATCTTTTTGGTAATGTACGATCTATGCAGGAGCAACTGTATGATAATCGTGTGATTGCTACAGACTTGCATAATCCAGATTTTGTGAAGATGGCCCAGTCATTTGGTGCTCACGGCGTACAAGCCAACAGTATGGAAGATTTGCGAAAAGAGATCAGAGCAGCCAAAGGCCGAGAGTTGCCGACAGTGATAGAAATTCCAGTAGGCAACGATTGGCCAAGTACGAATAAGTTTAAGGCATTGCCGAAAGTGCGATAGTTTTATTGCATAGTTTGTTTTAGATAATAGAGAACAGATAAGAGATAATAAATCGGGTTGCGGTTCTTCCTTCAGGGAGTTAGAGGGTGGCGAGGGGAAAGAGTGTGTAGTTTTTTAGTGCATAGTTCATAGTTTTTTTAGATAATAGAGAACAGATAAGAGATAATAGAGGAGGAGGAATTGTGATGAAAGGACAGAGTGGGTTTGCGGTTCTCCCTTCAGGGAGTTAGAGGGTAGCGAGGGGAAAGAGTGTATAGTTTTTTAGTTCATAGTGCATAGTTTTTTTAGATAATAGAGAACAGATAAGAGATAATAGAGCGGTTTGCGGTTCTCCCTTCAGGGAGTTAGAGGGTAGAAGGGCATAAGACGCATATAGCTAGAAGGTAACAAGAGAATTTATACACAATTTTTAAAACCTATTTTTCTTAAATGAAAATAGCCATCATATCAGACATACACGAGAACTTTCATAACCTGATAAGGTCATTGGAAGAAATAGAAAAGCGTGGCGTAGAGCACATACTTTGTCTTGGGGATTTAATGAATGCTGGAATAGCAAAAATTTTGGTTCATTACCATATTCCTACCTATATGATCTGGGGAAATAATGATGGAGAGAAAGTAGATATTGTCAAGGCCTCTTATAGAAAAGGAAGCCAACTAACAGTTAGTCTCAATACCTATGATTTTTTAGAATTTGGAGGGAGAAGAATCTTTATTTCGCATTATGATGATCTAGCTCTGCCGATGGCAGAGTCGGGTAGATACGACGCCGTTTTCTTTGGACACAATCATAAGGTAAGTGAAGAAAAAGTGGGCGAATGTATAGTCGTTAATCCAGGAGAGTTATGTGCTCAGAAAACAGGTGTAGCGACAATGGCCATATATGATACAAAGGACAATTCAGCAGAGTTAGTAGAGCTTGATAATATCATCAGTTTGAAGTCAGTTTATGTTGATAAATATTTTAGAGATAATATGGAGCGCTTGGGATTTAGATCCAAAGATTCATTTAATCACTTATAGTTATGGAGTTACTGCATAATATCATACCGACAAGTAGTCCAGTGTTTAAGCAATTGGATGAACTGGCTGCGCAAAAACAGATAGTTGTCTTCTCTGGCTTGCCCGGTGTTGGCAAGAGTCTTTATGTCAGAGAGTTTCAGTTGATCGCTAAGAGCTATGGCAGGACCGTGGACTTGATACAGTGGGACGTAGCAAGAAAATCTTTTGAGACAGACTTTATTAACAAGCATTTTCCTATACAAGATGGTACAGTCCATAATGGATTCAAGCTCATTGCAGGTAAGTGGTTGATGGATGAAGTATCGCTTTGGATCGAACAACATTGGGATAGTGACAGACTATTATTGATCGAGGCACCTTTAGTAGGACATCGATTTATAGAGCTTGTAAAGCCTACAGATGATAAAGACTTAGAGATGCATTTGGCTTCAGAAGCAGTGGCGGTTGTGATGCCTATTCCCTCTAGTGAAGTGCGGGCTAAAATAGAAGCAGAACGTATGCGTCAAGTCAAAGAAGATGCAAAGGTCTGGTCCGGCGCTAAACCTTCAGTGATGTTGATGTTATGGAAAATGACTTGTGGAATTGCCAACGAATTCGGTAAGGATATAGATCTTTCTGTACAACCTCCTTATGATAGTGCTATCTATGAATTTGTATTCAAGAAAATTCTTCAACATAGAAATTTTGTCCCTCTTATAATTGACGAAGTTTTCGAAGTGCCCCAAGAAAGCGAAGATGCCCTTCACGATCAAGAATCTATGAAAGCGGATGCTGAGACAGCTGACCACTATGGCCAGATGATACAAGAAAGCTATACGGAAGATGCCATCAATGAAGTCGTTAGTAACTGGTACAAGAACTAATTTTTTAATTTAAGTAAGTCTATCCACAATGCAACTCAATTATCCGAAGTTATTCCAAACGCAAGCCTACATCAACGGTGCCTTTGTAGATGGTGATAGTGGGACGTTTAAAGTGACCAATCCTTTCGATGGTGCTGTAATTGCAGATGTTGCTGATTGCACGCCTGCGCAGGCTGAACAAGCCATACAAGCTGCTGCGGAAGGTTTTAAAGTATGGAGCAAATATACAGCCGGCAAGCGTTCACGCATCCTCAGAAAATGGTACGAACTGCAGTTAAAGCACGCTGAGGATCTTGCTCGACTTTTGACAACAGAACAAGGTAAGCCAGTCGCAGAAGCCAAAGGCGAAATTCGATACGGTGCTTCGTTTGTAGAATGGTTTGCTGAGGAAGCCAAACGCATCTATGGAGATACTATACCTGGCCACGCTTCAGATAAAAGAATCGTCACCATCAAACAACCCATAGGCGTCGTTGCAGCGATTACGCCTTGGAATTTTCCAAGTGCGATGATAACCCGTAAAGTTGCCCCTGCTCTGGCAGCGGGATGCTCTGTTGTTATTAAGCCAGCAGAGTTGACACCTTTATCAGCACTTGCATTAGCGCAGTTAGCAGAGGAGGCAGGCTTCCCGCCAGGCGTACTCAATATTGTAACGAGTAATAGCGCAGCAGAGATAGGCCAAGTGATGACGGAAAGTAAAACTGTTAGAAAACTTTCTTTTACGGGGTCCACAAAAGTAGGAAAGCTGCTTATGCGTCAGTGCGCAGATACGGTGAAGCGCTTGTCCTTAGAGTTGGGTGGTAATGCACCATTTATTGTCTTTGATGATGCCGATCTAGATGAGGCCGTTGCGGGGGCAGTAGCCGCTAAGTATCGCAATGCAGGGCAGACTTGTATTTGTGCCAATAGAATCTTTGTACAGTCTGGAATTTATGATGCGTTTACAGAAAAATTTGCAGCGGCTGTACAAAAACAAAAAATAGGGAGTGGCTTAGAAGAGGGTGTTGTGGTAGGCCCGATGGTGGAAGAGAAAGCGGTTCAGTTTGTAGAAGGTGTAGTTGCAGATGCAAAAAATAAGGGAGGCAAAGTCCTTACAGGTGGACAGAGATATGGAACATCGAATGGACTTATATATGAACCCACAGTAATTATTGATGCGACTAAGCAGATGTCAGTATTCCGAGAAGAGATCTTTGGTCCTATAGCACCTGTATTCAAATTTGAAACTGAAGAAGAGGTGATCGCTCTGGCCAATGATACCAACTATGGATTGGCCTCCTACTTTTATGGTAGAGATTATGCCCGTATCTGGAGAGTTGCCGAAGCATTGGAATATGGAATGGTAGGGATCAATACTGGAATGATTTCTACAGCTGTAGCTCCCTTTGGTGGAATCAAAGAGAGTGGTTTTGGAAGAGAAGGGTCCAAGTATGGCATCGATGATTATGTCGAGATTAAGTACCTATGTTGGGGTGGTGTCAGCTAGTTGATCAATAGAGTCATTGACCTGCGATGATTATCTATTTTTTCTATAATTGATTACAAACATTTACTTCGAGTTAAGTTTTTGTTTGATTAATCAACCAAATTGAGCCGCAGTAGACATTCAATGCATTTATCAGAAAAGCTGACTTTGGGCTGTGGCCTATTTTGATATATTTGCCGCCACAAAATCAACTCCTATCTATGACTAACGACGCTATTGCCCAGCTACTAGATGAGGCTGCCCATACGGCAAATCCAATTGAGCAAGTTTCACTTTCTAATACCTACGACTTAGAAGCAGCTTACGACATTCAAAAACTTTCCATTCAAAAAAGAATCGACAGAGGCGAATCTCTGATAGGTTACAAAATGGGCTTTACCAGTAAGGCAAAGATGGAGCAAATGGGAGTACACGATCTCATCTGGGGTCGACTTACAGACGCAATGTTTTATGAATCCCACAAAGAGCTGCCGCTAGATAAGTTTATACATCCGAGGGCAGAACCAGAAATTGCTTTCAAAGTATCTAAAGAAATCAACTCAGAACTCACACTTAATAATGCTAAAGATTATGTCTCTCACGTCGCAGTGGCTATAGAGATAATCGATTCTAGATATCAAAATTTCAAATTCTCATTAGAGGATGTTGTTGCTGATAATTGCTCCTCTGCCGCTTTTTCTATTGGAGAATGGATGCCCATAACACAAAATGTTGAAGGCATCTTAATGTCGATGGTGTTTGATGATATTATTATGGGTTCAGGAAATTCTAATGCTATCTTAGATAACCCTTGGGCATCATTTGTTGCTTCTACACGATTAGCTCTGCAAAACGGTGTAGTGATGAAAGCTGGCGATCTTGTACTTGCAGGCGCGGCTACCTCTGCTGCTCATATAAAAAAGGGCCAATCTATTTCTGCACACGCTGATGGATTGGGTTCTGTATTTTTAGAGGTAGTTTAGTAGTTCATTCAATTATAAATTTATGGACATATTTAGAATTTTATCAGCCTGCTTTTTATTTCTGGGCCTCTTTATAGTTGGATGTCAGAATGATGAAAGTTGTTCTCAAGGCTCTGGAATTGAAATCACTAATCAGATAGAAGCAGAATCTATCAGAGCTATATCCAATGCCTCTCTAGTCGATATCAATTTAAGAGAAGGCAGTCAACCGACTGTCAGTCTTACAGCCGAAGACAATATTATTGATGATATCGACATCGTCTTTGTAGATGGGGCGATGACTGTAGACAGTGATCTAGATTGTATATCTACAGATCAATCAGCTTCGGCAGAGGTTACAACTGCAGGTTTGATTAATCTTCGCAATTCTGGAAATGGTGATATAACTGGACGCGTTGTACTTACAGATGCTGAGATAGTGAATCTGGGGAATGGAGATATCAATATTCAAGGGGACGATATCACCTCTCTTACAGTGACCAACACAAGTAACGGTGATGTGACCATTGCCCATGTGATTTCTCAACGAGCCCTTATTGGTAATTCTGGTAATGGTGATATCAACATAGTTGTAGAAGGAGAATTGGAAGTAGCTATTTCAGGAAATGGTGATGTTTTTTACACAGGCAGTCCAAGTAGTATAAGCGCAACGATAACAGGTAATGGAGAGTTAATTGACAACAATTAACAAATAGTTCATCCTCTAGTTATTGTATATCGTTGAGGTCGAGCTATTTAAGTCAGTCTAATAAAGGGCATTTTTTGAACTAGATAGTTAAAAACGTCCTTCCAGAACTTAAAATAACATCTAAATCATTGCTTTGGAGCAGCTTACACATATAGTTTCACGCTAATATTATGATTTAACTATTTTAAAATTGGGTATTTTCCTATTTTAGCAGCATTTAAGGTAAAAACTAAAGTTTAGATAAACATGAAAAAGCAATTGTTCTCATTTATGATGCTGATGCTTGCATTTAGTTTCACTATGACTTCGCAGACTGCGGACAGCAAGTTTGGCATTATGATTAGTGGGGGTAAAATGGAGTACAGCGGTGATATAGGATCTAACCTCCTATTTGGTACACCTTTCCAGGGTCACGTAGGTGGTAGATTAGGGTATTATCTTTCTCCATCTTTCGATGTATTTCTTGCAGGTTCTTCAGGAAGACACGGTATAGATGAGACTGTAGACAATACACAATTTCACGAGTTTCTATCTGATGTATTTCAGGCCAACTTAGGCTTGCATTGGAAGTTTCTTAAAGGTGAGAAGTTTAATCCATTCCTTTCTGGAGCAGTCGGTTTCATCAATTATAGCAATGTCTTAGGTGACGGATCACAACCTGGTACTAATGATGCAAGAGGTGAAGATGCTTCTGGCTTACATATTCCTTTAGGTATCGGTTTAAGATATAACTTCACTGATAACTTCGGTCTATTCTGGCATTCTCAGTATGGTATCGGATTCGATGACCAATATGACGGTATCTATGAAGATGCTCCTAATGTTACAAGTGGTAACTTCCCTTCTAATGAAGTCACTAGTGGTAACGATAATTACCTTTTACACGAGCTAGGTTTAGCCTTTTCTCTAGGAAAGCAAGATGCTGATGGTGATGGAGTAGCGGACAAAAAAGATGCTTGTCCAGATACACCAGGTCTTAAAGAATATGCTGGATGTCCAGATTCTGATGGCGATACGATTATCGATAAAGATGATGCTTGTCCTCAAGTTGCAGGTACAGCAGAGTTTAACGGTTGTCCAGATTCTGATGGTGACAAGATTATAGATAAAGAAGATTCTTGTCCTGAAGTAGCAGGAGAAGCAAGATATAATGGATGTCCAGATTCTGACGGTGACGGTATTGGTGATAACGTTGATAAGTGCCCTCAAGAGTCAGGTGTTAGTAAGTACGATGGATGTCCTATACCAGATTCTGATGGTGACGGATTTGACGATGATAACGATCCTTGCCCTAATACTCCAGGTGATGTAGGTGGTTGTCCAGATGCAGATGGTGATGGAGTTGTCGATAAAGATGATGCTTGTCCAGATGTAGCCGGTACGGTTATGGGTTGTCCAGATCAAGACGGAGATGGTATCGCTGATAAAGATGATAAGTGTCCTACAGAAGCAGGTGTACCAGAAAAAGATGGTTGCCCAGCTGTAAGAAAACCTACTAGATCAGAAACAATCAATAGATACTGCGCTGCACCAATCAGCTTTGGTTCAGGTTCTTCTAAGTCTGAGTCTTACGATCAATCTATCTCTGATATAGCAGCATTTGCTAGGCAGTATCCTGAGGCATTCTTTAATGTATCTGGTTATACAGATAGCCAAGGAGCAGAAGCAGCAAATCTTAGATTGTCTAAGAAAAGAGCTAAAAGAGTAGCGGATAGCTTAGTTGCAGCGGGAGTCAGCGCTGATAGAATTACACATGAAGGATATGGTGAAACTAATCCTGTCGCTGACAACTTAACTAAAGAGGGTAGAGAACTGAACAGAAGAGTTCAAGTATGTGCAAGCACAACTAAGAGAGTTATTGTTAGTGATACTTCTACTAAGAGATAAGAAATATAAATCTATAACCTACCAGTAGGTTTAATAGTTTTTTCATAACTGATTGATCCCAGTAGCTTGTCTGCTGGGATCTTTTTTTGTTTATTGAAATATGGAAGTTGTCAAAGTATCTAGAAGTCGAATCAAAACCTTGTTACTAATAATCGCTGCAATTGGCTTTGTTGCTACAGGGGTATGGATGATTGCAGCTAAAGACAGCGATATCTTCCTTAAAGTCATTGGGGCAGTCAGCGTTTTATTCTTTGGTTCGGCTATTCCACTAGGTCTAAAGAAGCTGATCAATAATGATGACGGATTGCATCTGACGTCTAATGCACTGATAATAGAACCAGATTCTACCCAGAAACTTGTTATACCCTGGACAGAAATTATCGGATTTAGGGTAGTAAAAATTCAGAGTACCAAGATCATCGTAGTCGATGTAGATAACCCTGAGGATTGGTTAAGTAGGGAGTCAAATCCGATCAAAAGAAAACTTATGCAGTTCAATCAGAGTACGTATGGAACTCCTTTTAATATCTCTGCATCTGGATTGAACCTATCGCATAATAAGGTCCTAGCAGAATTAGAACTATTCCATAACCAGTATAGTTAGCGTCATCACGGTAAGTAACTCAGCTATTACAGAAACACTATATTTTGCTAATAAAGGAGATGGTCCACTAAGCGTTAACCGCGCAGTGCGCATTCATCGCTTCAATAAGATTGTCAGCAATCATTTGAGCTGAACGACCTTCTATATGATGTCTCTCTATCATATGGACTAATTGTCCTTCTTTAAACAGAGCTATCGCAGGAGAAGATGGAGGGTAGGGTAACAAGTATTCTCTTGCCTTTTCTACAGCCTCTTTATGTACACCAGCAAATACTGTTACGGCCTTAGTGGGCTTAGCTGCATTCTGAAGAGCAAACTTTGCTGCTGGTCTTGCATTGCCCGCTGCACAGCCACACACAGAGTTGACAACCATCAACACTGTACCTTCCTTTGATCCTAAGGCATTATCCACTTCTTGAGCAGTTGATAATCCGTCAAATCCAAAGTCAGTCAAATCTTTGGCCATTGGTATAACTAGTTCTATTGGGTACATATTATTTTTTTAATGTGTGGTCAAAATTAAGCAATCTACTGATCACAATGGTCCTAACAAGGATTGTGTAATTAGGATTCAATATATACCTAGTTTTTTCGCTTATAGCTTAGTTTTAAAGACAAAAGCCTTCATTATCAAGCCTTTGTATACCTCTTTTGTATTATCCATTGAATTGGTTATTTTCATAATACGTCAAAAAGAGGTAAACTTGTGATTCGAAAAGCTGGCTCTTTTCTGGCTTAAATGACCCCAGGAATAATGCGGTTTTCTTTGACAACTTGCTTTGGTGAGTTTAATCTGGACGATTATGAAAAAGATATTGTTTTTTAGCTTAGTCCTCATCCTTGTTCTCATAGCCTGTACTCGAGATACATTTATTCCGACCGCGGTAGATTGTGACGAGAATGCTCCACCGACTTATGATGGATTGATGCAAGAGATCATAGATATGAATTGTGCTTATTCTGGCTGCCACGATGGTACAACGCCAGGCGTGCCTGGAGATTACACTTCTTTTGCTGGTATGCAAATACATTTTGGAGGCAGTATTATGGATAGAGTTATCAATCGTACAGAAGACCCAGTTCTAGGAATGCCCCCCAATAATGCTACAGGACCGATGGACCTCTCAGATGAGCATATGACCTTGTTTGCCTGTTGGATCGAGGCAGAATTTCCAGAAAATTAGACTTAAGTATACACTATAATTATGCAAATTAGTTTCTCTTTATATAGATACATATTCTTGATCATTTTGATGTCGCTCTCTCTGGCGACTATAGCTCAAGAGAAAAGTGCACACCAGACATTCAAGGATACGAGAGTCATTAATTCTCAATCTGTAGAGACCTTGCAGAAAGGAATTTTAGATTTTAGAATAGGTCACCGTTTTGGAGACATCAATGGTGGATGGCAGACCTTGTGGGGACTCGAAAATGCCGCTGATGTAATCTTCGAATTTGATTACGGGCTTACTGATAATATTATGGTCGGCTTGATGAGAACCAAAGGAAGTGGTTTGCTCAAGCAAAATGTGAGTGGCTTGTTCAAGTATAGAGTCTTACGTCAAGGGGAGCGAAGCCCATTTAGTGTCGCTTTCTCAGGATTAATGACGATCTCTACTATGCCAAAAGGTACAGACCCTGGGCGAATTAATTTCTTTCCAATATTTGCGCACAGAATAAGTTACAACGTACAAGCTATATTTGGTTCCAAAGTTTCTGAACGTTTTGCTTTTCAGATTTCTCCTCAGTGGACATACAGAAATATAGTACCCACAGATGACGGTCTGACGTTTCCTGACACCAATAGTCTACCTAGTGTAAGTGGCGCTTTTAAGTTCCAGCTTAATAAATCACTTGCTTTTATTTTCGATATGACAATTCCATTTTCTGAACACAGGAGTGAAGAAGATGCTGATGGTAATAGACAGTTTCATTATCCCCTCGGCCTTGGCATCGAGTGGGAAACTGGTGGAGGCCACGTTTTTCAGATGAATTTAACAAATTCAACTGGCATAGTGGAGACAGATTATATACCTTATACTCAATCTGACTGGCTGGATGGCGAATACCGATTTGGATTTACCATAGCTCGAAAGTTTAAGTTATGATAAAAAATAGACTTGGAATTCTAGGGGTAGGCATTTTAGCATTGGCTTTTATTATAGGAGCTTCGCTGATTAGCCCTGACAAGGCAACTAAGGATGATCTAGAATTGAGTGAAGACTTGAGAGTGTCTAAGGTCTTAACGATTCTGGGCGATTCAGAAAAAGAAAATTATCCTGATACTCGGGAGTTTGGGGTGTCTGCCAATAGGGGTGAGGCTCTTATAAAAGAAGGTTTCTCTACAAAGCCCGGTGGAGGTAAGACTAAGATACAGAGCAAGCATTTTGTCTGTACCTCTTGTCATAACTTAGAAAAAGAAGACCCGGATCTCACTAAGAGTGATCCAGAAGCACGACTTAATTATACTGCAAAAAATGGCTTGCCTTTTTTACAAGGCACGACACTATACGGAGCAGTCAATAGGGAGACTTATTATAATGATGATTACTACCTCAAGTATGGTGAGCTAGTGGACGCAGCTAGAAATGATATCAGAGGCGCTATACAGTTATGTGCAGTAGAATGTGCGCAAGGAAGAAAATTGGTGGATTGGGAGTTAGAATCAATCTTAGCATATCTGTGGACTATCGATCTTAAGTTGTCGGATCTCAACTTATCTGCAGAAGAGTTGGATGTAATCTATAAAGCCATCGACTCTGGAGATGAACAAGATGCCGCTATTGAGCTAATAAAATCGAAATACTTACTCGGGTCTCCAGCGCACTTCGGCTCGGCATCTGAGTCCAAGGGACAAGTCCCAAATCTTACTGGTAATCCTGATAATGGAAAAAAAGTATATGATAACTCTTGCCTTCATTGCCATCAGGACAGACGTTTTTCTTATCTGCAACTCGATAATGAGAAGTTGACTTTTAAGCACCTAAGTAAGAAGGCAAATGGTTTTGGTCCACACTCCATATTCCAAGTGTCTCGATATGGAGTCTATTCTAGATCAGGAAAGCGTTCTTATATGCCTCAATATCCAATAGAAAAAATGAGTGATCAACAACTCGCTGACCTAAAAGCTTACATTGATATGAGAGCAGAGTAGGGGATTATGCTTATTAATTATTCTAAGATTCTACTCTTTGCCAAAAAAATTCCTTCAGTCCTTTAATAAGAAAGCAGAGCAGCAGCCCTTTTTAGGCTTGGTAGTCTACTCTGTATTGAATTTTTTAAGGCCAGCGATTTATATCATTCTTACTCCGTTTTATCTCTATTATCTGAGTGAGACTGAGTATGGTCTACAAGATATTCTCGTCATTATTGGTGCTTTCTTTATGATCTTGTCTACACTGAGACTGAGCAGTGCTATGCTGACGGTGTACTATGATTATCTCGATGATAAGGATAAGCTAAAGCTGTACCTTAGAAATATATTTAGTTTTAGTATTCTTATAGCTGGTGTGATTGGCACCCTATTCTTACTTTTTGGAGAGTGGCTTTTTCAGTCACTTTTTAATTCAGATCTCGTTCAGTTTTATCCTTACGGCTTGATCGTACTGGCTAGTGCCCTGCTCTTTGAGATTAATATGGTCTACTTTGTATACCTGCGCAACGAAAAGGATTTACTTGGGTATGTCACTGTCGTCGGAGCCCAGATTTTGCTGACGATTATTTTCCAGTTTAGTCTGGTCATATTTTTAGACCTATCAGTTTTGGGTTTGGTTATAGGAAATTTGTTGGGCAATTCATTTGTCACATTGATAATTTTATATCGAGAACCCAATCTAATAACTTGGAATTTTGATAAAGAGATGGTGTCTAAGTCTCTTCGCTTTTCTCTAGCCTTAGTTCCTTATTTGCTTATCTATTGGGTTTTGACACGTGGCGGAAAGTTTGTTTTGGAAAAGTATGCAGACCTTTCTATTGTTGCTGTCTTTGCACTCTTATTGACGTTAGCTAATATCATTATTGTCCTAGTAGAAGCTGTTGTTAATGCTATACGTCCCTTTCTTTTTGAAATATTTGCCGATGAGACTCAGCAGAGCCTAGAGCAAGGAAAGGTCTCTTTACTGACCAAGATGATAGTCAATGTGCCTCTGCTGATTATTCCGCTCATCGTTCTTGTAGGTAGCAATATTTGGCTCATTACGTCTAAGCCAACTTATCATATTATCCAAGACTATATTACTGTCATTGCCTTGGCGACTTTTATGCTGGTCTATGGAAAATTATTCTATCAACAACTTGTATTTGCTAAGCGATCCGGGATCGTTACCAGTCTGTCATTTATTGTTATGATAGTATTGGTAGGCTGCTTCTATACGCTTGTGCCGACTTTGCAAATATGGGGAGTAATCTATGCTACACTTGTAGCCAATATTTTGATGGCTATCTTATTCTATTTTGCTGCCCAGCATTACCAACCTGTTAAGTACAGTTTCAAAAACATCATTCTAATTCCTTTAGTCTTTTTCTTGTTTCTTTTTGGTATCGAGCTAGTCTGCGTGGAGTCCTTGCAACTGTCGCGATCCACTTTCGGTGTTGTTCAGTTTATAATAATGACAGTTATCGTACTCTTGCTTAATTATAGTTCCATAGGAGAATATAAGCAGGTCTTCTTGTCTCGGCCGAGGTCAGATAAGTAACTTTGATTACTTTGTGCTCAATAGATGATAGGTGACTATGATAAAAAAAATATACCGATTTCTTAATCCCAAGTTTCAGTCTCTGTTTCTAGATTATAAGGTGGATATGAAGCCACGCTATGGTCATGGACAACCTGCCCATCCTCAGCTTAATGCTATTATCGAAAAACAAAGAGAGGAGTACAAAACCCTTCTGAGTAAAGCTCTAGAATACAAGGAAGTCTTTCATTCCATTAAGGAGGCTAGTGCGGAGACAGACTCTAAGTTACCTGTCTATAATAATGGTTTTTTACCAGGGCTAGATATCATAGCCATCTATACGATACTGCGACATTATCAGCCGCGTAAGTATGTAGAAGTAGGTTCAGGCAATTCTACTAAGGTTGCCTATAAGGCAAAGAAAGACGGTAAGTTAGAAATGGAAATTACCTCAATTGATCCTTACCCAAGAGCGGAAATTGATCAACTTGTCGATAACGTTATCCGTGAACCATTTGAAAATGTGGACTTAGACCTCATTTTGAATTTGGAAGAAAATGATGTTCTCTTTATAGATAATTCCCACCGTATATTACCTAACTCTGATTCTATGGTATTTTATATGGAAGTCTTGCCGTTGCTTAAGCCTGGTGTGATTGTCCATATTCACGACATCTACCTGCCTTATGATTATCCGCAGTTTATGTGTGATAGAGCTTACTCGGAGCAGTATGGTTTGGCGATGTACCTTCTTGCTAATCCAGAGAAGTATGTGACACTATTCCCAAACTACTACGTCTCTCAGGACAAAGTTCTGGCAAATATAATCGATGATATATGGGCACATCCTCAGCTTAAGAATGTAGAAAGACATGGCGGATCTTACTGGTTGCGTATAGCTCAGTAAGGAAAGCAAAAGAAACAGAAGCGATTCCCGAGCGCTCAGGACCCACTTCTATTAAGATAGGAAGTTATCAGATTATTTTGGTTGGCGTATGTCCCATCTGATTTAGATTCCTTGATTGGCTAGTAAGATGTTGAAGTTGTTCTAGTTACTGAGTGCCAATTCAAATTGGGAATCTTAAGTTTAAGAGATAAAAGTAGTTTAGAGTAGTTCAAAAAAAGCGTAAGGTAGTTTGTCATAAGCTCCGTGTTAGTTGTGAAGTAAATGATTGTACTTCTAACATAGAACAATAAAACAAAGAGCACACAGTCCTTAACGTGGACTTAACCCATATGTGGAAACCTTTAATGTCTTCTTAGGAACTCCATTCGCTAATTAAGAAATTGATAAGGTATTTTGTCTGTGAGTTGTAACCTCATTTTAGAACACTTCAGCCGGTACAATGTTAGTAGTTCAAGATGTACGATAACCTTACAGATAGGGATTTAGACAGAATTATAGGTATGGCATGGGAAGATAGAACGCCGTTCGAAGCTATTAAGCTACAATTTGGGTTGACAGAAAGTCAAGTCATTAAACTTATGAGGCACACACTTAAGTCTTCTAGCTTTAAGTTATGGCGAAAACGGGTGCACAGCGGGGTAAGTCAAAAGCATCTCAAAAAGCGTAATCCTGAGATAGATAGATTTCGATGTTCCCGTCAGAAGCATATATCTATGAATAAAATCTCTAAGCGATAGGTAATTGATTCCTCAGAATTGAGTCTCATGAAAGGCCACAAACAACAGCTCCCCTTCAAAATATGCGTTTCTTGTCAACGGCCCTTTTCATGGAGAAGAAAGTGGAAAAAAGACTGGGAATCTGTTAAATACTGTAGTAAGTCCTGTGGGAATTCTAGAAATAACCCAAAAAAGGCATTTGATGATGAACCAAAAGGGAGATAAAATCCTTTAATAGACGCTATGAAGAAAAGTCAATTAGTCAAAGAAGCCGAAGCAAGAATACCAACAGACTGGGGTGAGTTCAGGATGTTAGCTTTCAAATCAGATGCATCTAATTATGCACCGCATATCGTAATGGTTCATCCAGAAATGGACCCTTCAGATGTCGTTACAATGCGTATTCACTCAGAGTGTTTGACGGGAGATTTGTTCCATTCTCAGAGATGTGATTGCGGTGAACAACTCAACCAAGGAATGAAAACTATTGCCAAAGAGAAAGGTCTCCTAGTCTATATGAGACAGGAAGGCAGAGGCATAGGTATTATCAATAAACTGAAGGCGTACAACAAGCAAGATGAAGGCCTCAACACTATAGAGGCTAATGAAGCTTTAGGTCTAGAGGTTGACGGTAGAAGATATGATGAAGTGATAAGAATCCTAGAATCTCTAGGTGTTACCAAAGTGAATCTTCTGACTAATAATCCACTAAAACTGCAAGCAGTAAGGCTCAGCAATATAGAATTAGTAGAAAGAAGACCTATAGAGATAGAGCCGCATAGCAAGAACTCGGGCTATCTGACGACTAAGAAAGAAGAGATGGGCCACCTGCTCACATTCTAAGTAAAGTCAATAAAGAAATAAGATTGATAAAAAAGCTAAGGTGAGGTAACTTACCTTAGCTTTTATGTTTTCAGTGCTCATACCCTGTTATAATCAAGATGTTACTGGCCTTCTAAGGGATCTCTCTGATGAAGCTGTAGCACTAGATGTAGAATGTGAAATCAGATGTTATGACGATGGCTCTATAGAGCAATGGAAGGAGATTAATGGCGCTATTGCTGACTTGCCCTGTGTTACTTATCTCGAACTTACCCACAACTTAGGGCGATCCGCTATCCGTCAGAAACTAGCATCTGAGGCGAGCTATGACAAATTGATATTTTTAGATGGCGACTCAGGGCTTACTGAGCGAGGTCTAATTCCTCAGTATCTACAGTATGCTGATATACCGCTTGTATCTGGAGGCCGCATTTACCTCAAAGAGGAGCTGCCTGTACCATATCTACTACATTGGACTTATGGTAGAGAGAGAGAATCTGTTTCCTTGACTCAGCGACAAAGGGCTTCTGCTGCTTATTTTCATTCCAATAATTTTATGATAGATAAGCAGTTGTTTTTAGAAGTTGAATTTGATCAAGGTATACAAGGCTATGGCTATGAGGATCTACTTTTCGCAAAAAGGCTATTAGACCAAGGTGTCTCTGTAGTACATATTGATAATCCCGTTATCCATCTTCAGCTAGACGAGGCTGATAGCTTTCTGTCTAAGACGAAAATTGCTGTGGCCAATCTCAAGAAACTCAATGATGAAGGTATAACCTTAGATACTAGACTTGAGAAGACAGTACATAGATTGAAAGCAACCGGATTGTCTGGACTAGCAGCTAAGTTATTGGGCTGGCGTGAACCTACACTTTTACGCAATCTTCGCTCAGAACAACCACGAATGCGATTGATGGATTATTATAAGCTTTTGCATTACCTCAAGAGCTGAAACACATCCTGCCACATCATTAATTCAAATAAAAAAGCCCTGAAACCAATAAGATTTCAGGGCCTTGTTCTTTTGTATAAGTGAAGCCTTAGCTGACTCTTACAGTCCAGTTGTAGCTGTCTTCAAGTCTACCGCTTCGCATACCATTAATCGTATCCTTAAGTAAAGGAGCAACCTTGTATGCATCAAGATTGAGCTTGGCCATTGCACCTTTGTACCCTATACCTTCTACATAGGCTATAACAGCAGCTGTACCACTTCCGAATATCTCTGTTAATTCACCACTCTCGGCACCTGCCATCACTTCTTTGATAGAGATAGGTCTCTCTTCTACATTGTAGCCTTTATCCTTTAGAATATGTACCAAGCTGTTTCTTGTTATGCCTTTGAGTATGGCACCATCTGTACTTGGTGTCACAACTGTATTGCCAAATACAAAAAAGATATTCATCGTACCTACCTCTTGTATGTATTGGCGCTCATTGGCATCCAACCACATAATCTGGTCAAAGCCTTCCTCCTTAGCTAGCTTGGTCGGTAATAGTGAGCCAGCATAGTTTCCAGCAGCTTTGGCCTCTCCAGTGCCGCCTACTGCTGCTCTTATATAGTGATCATCTGCTTTCAACTTGAGCGGCTTACTGTAGTAAGGCCCTACTGGACAACAGAAGATGATAAACTTATAAGTCTGCGAAATTTGGACACCGATAAACTCGTCCATTGCAATCATATATGGTCTGATATAGAGAGCACTTCCTTCTTCTTTTGGAATCCAATCTTTTTCTAATCTAACCAACTCTGTGACCGCTTCCATAAATGAATCTTTTGGAAAATGCGGCATAGCTAATCTCTCAGCAGATTTGTTGATACGATCGCTGTGCATTTCTGGTCGGAACAACATTGGAGTGCCATCCATATGCCTAGTGGCTTTCATTCCTTCAAAGATGGCCTGGCCGTAATGCCAAGCAATATTAGCTGGATGTACTTGAAAATGCTTAAAGGGTTCTATTCTATGACTTTGCCATTTTCCATCTTTGTAGTCAGCTACATAGATGTGATCAGTAAAAGTCTTTCCAAAAGCAAGATTGTTGAAATCAACTGTATCTAGGGCTGATTTTTCAACGGTAGTGATTTTCAATGCAGATGTTTCTACCATAGGAAGGGGTTTACAGCGTGATTAATAAAATAGGTACCTCGCACTTATCGATCCTGCACTTCTCAATTATGTAACAAAGTTAATTAATTTTAGATTATTCTTTTTTAGCATTAGTTTAGCCGTGGTATCGGAATTATATTCTGAATTTGATAATATAACAAGCCAATAATTTTGAATCCTGATTTTTTTGACTTTGACGTGTACGACTTACCTGATTCGCAGAATGTGTTATCTGATACAAATGAAGTACTAGCAGTCGTCCGAAAAGATGATTTCTTAACTCAAGAGGCTTTGCTCAAAAAAATATTGACAGCTGTTAAGCTTGATCTGGATACTCAAGTGACTTTTTTGCAACTAGAGGAAGGGGCTGTAATCAATCTAGCTACCTCAGCTCGCCAAGCTCAGAAAGTCTTTACTTTTGGATTGAAGCCTACCGAACTTGGGCTTAATGGGGGATTCAGAGGCTACCGATTTTACAAGACAGAAAGCTTTTCAATTTTGTTTTCTCATAGTTTGAAAGATTTATCCGAAAAACCTGCTAAGAAGAAAGCCTTGTGGGAAGCTATGAAAGCTGAATTTCTTAATTCTTAAGCGCTCTAAGATGAAGCCGATTGATTTAATTTTTGCAACAGGCAATGATCACAAGTCTAAGGAAGTCGCTCAGATTCTCGATCAAGACTGGTTGCATATCAAAAGCCTCAAAGCTGTAGGTTGGGTAGGGGACATAGCCGAAACTGGTACAACCCTAGAAGAAAATGCACTTATTAAAGCAAGAGCTGTCTATAACAAGCTAGGTGGTAACGTGTTTTCTGAAGACACTGGCCTAGAGGTTATATCACTGGGTATGGCACCTGGTGTATATACTGCGAGATATGCCGGCCCAGAAAGAGATGCGCAACTTAATATGTCTAAAGTCCTCTCGGAGTTATCTGCGGGAAAAGCAAGAACAGCAAGGTTTAGGACTATTGTAGCATTGATATGGGAAGGAAAGGAGTTGCTCTTTGAAGGTCTAGTTAACGGCCAGATAGCGTCTGGAATGATGGGTAATCAAGGGTTTGGCTATGACCCCATCTTTATTCCATATGGGTATGATAAGACCTTTGCTCAGATTGGAGATCAAGAAAAGAATGCCATCAGCCATCGCTATAGAGCTATGATGGGCCTCAAGAAGTTTCTAGCCCCCAAAAGAAAAAAGAGGTAACCAAACTAATGGTACACCCCTTCAGGTCAAATATAGTTTTATGAGAAACTATTTTATCTGAGACATCTTTTTATCAATTAGCGCTTAGTGCACTGTAAGATTAGATGTATACATTCTTCTATCGCCTTCTATATCGAAGATGAACTTGTAATCACCTTTTTCGAAAAGGTTTTTGCCAATTCTAACTCTATCAGAACCAATAGGCAAGAGATACACCATAGCATCTATTTGGTTATAGATTCTAATCTGTGTAGTTGATTCTTTTGTGATAAATTTTATTTCTTGCTCTGATTCATCAAATTCTGCTTTGAGAAAGAATCTGAAGTCGTCATCCGATTCTACTCTTACGGTAAGATCTTTTGTATCGACAATGGTGAGCTCATTTACTTTATTGGTCGTATTTGGAGTTCCTGAGTATGAGAAGCCTGCTAAGACAATAGTCAAGCCGACTGCACATATACTTATTAATTTTCCCATTATGCTTAGTTAAATGATGATTTCATATTACGATTAGTATTAATGCAAACTCTAAGCCACTTTGTTAGATATGGCAATTTTTAACATTTGTAGGGTATAATATGTACCTAATGGGCATAAAAAAACTGCCTACAATTAGATTGTAGACAGCTTTAATTCTTTGGTAATCAGAGGATTATCCCGCTTGCTTAGCTTTTGCAGCGTCTTTTTCAGCTTGCTGTGCAGCAGTTCTTTCTACTTTACCCTTGATGTTTACATAACTGTTCACTGGATCAGTGTTAGCAGTAACTGTAACTCTCTTAGTCTGTAATTGACCACCGACTTTACCTTTGTTTTTAGTATCAAAGACAACAGTCAACTCTCCGTCAGCACCTGGAGCGATAGGCTCTCTTGGCCAGTTAGGTACTGTACATCCACAAGTCGCTTTTGCGTTGCTGATGATTAGTGGCTCTTGACCAGTGTTTTTGAACTTGTAAACGTGTGTAACTTTTTCACCTTCAGTTACAGTTCCGAAGTCATACTCCGTCTCTGTGAACTCAATAGATGTAACAGGACCTACTGGTACTGCTGCTTCTAGCGGGTTGTTTGCCGGCTTTACTTCATTAGCTTTTGTTGTTGCTTCTACAGCAGGAGCAGAAGTTGAAAGAGTTGAAGTAGTAGGTGTGTCACTCTTGCAAGATGCCATAAGCAATACGCAAAGAGCCATTAAAAATCCTAAATTTTTCATGTGCTTGTATTTTCTAAATTAAATTAACTGGTGCAAATATATCTCAATAAATAGGATGTTTAAACCCCTGAATACCCGTAATCTAGTCTGTTAACAAGCGATTAACAATAAATGATCACTTTATAATCATAATGGAATCATATAACCTCGGTATCAAACTAAGGCCGCTTACTATGCTGCTCTTCTAGCCACTCCTCAAACTCATCTAAGTCCATAGCATTGAGACAATAGGCAATAGGTAGACCTGCTTTCCTAGCGGCAGCAACGCCATAAGACGTATCATCAAGACCTGAAATACTATGTGCATCGGGATTGATAGAGATGAGAACACCCTTAGATATTGCATAGTTAATCCATCTCCAGTCGATATCTAGTCTGTTGGGGTTGGCATTAAGCTCTAGTGCCACATTATTAGCGGCACAAGCATCTATAACTTTAGCGGCATCTATTGGATAGCCAGGTCTGCTTAGAAGCAGTCGACCAGTCGGATGCCCCAGTATAGATGTGTAAGGGTTTTCTACTGCTGTAATCAACCGCTTGGTCGCCTTGGCTTTATCCATCTTGAGACTAGAGTGTACCGAGGCAACTATCAGGTCTAGGTCTGCGAGTACGTGGTCAGGATAGTCCAAGTTGCCATTGGCGAGGATATCTGATTCTGTTCCTGAAAACAATTTTATCTCATCCTCTTCTTGGTCTAGTTCTCGGATTTCATCAAGCTGGGCATATAAGCGATCTATAGTTAATCCATTGGCATAGAAGGCAGACTTAGAGTGATCGGTGATAACAAAGTACTCATAGGATCTATCTAGTGCTGCTTCTAGCATTTCGCCTACCGTCTGCAATCCATCACTATACGTCGAGTGGTTATGTATACATCCTCTTAGATCCGATTGATCAATTATATTTTGGGCGCCGGGATAGTTATCTATGTAATCTAGATTGTCGGACTCTCTATATTCCGGAATGTAATAAGGCAGCTCATTTTCTAAAAAGACAGCTTCTTCATCAGCGTAAGCTTTGTCTTCTATATTTAAGTTATTCCAAAACTCAGGTGCAGAGGAGAGCTGTACTTTTTCCTTTACAAATCTATCGTCTTGGGTATGGGTAAATTGGAGTTTGATATTGTGCAGTCGATAACCCTCTTTCTCATCTTCTATAATGTCAGGGTGCGCTTTGCAGAAAGCCTTTATTACCGACGCTTCACTTGTAGTCAGAATGTCGACCTGTTCTATAGTACTACACTTTCTTGCCACTTCTCCTACTACAGTATGCCGGTTGTCCGGTAGGGCTTCATTAAGATGATCAATCAGTTGGCCAACAGTGCGCTGTGCCACTGCATATAGCAACTTATCCGCTGAGTCAAGATGGTACTCTAGCTGCTCCTTGAGGGAAGCCTGAGATTTCTCTCCGAACCCTTTGACATCTTTGAGTCTGTTCTCATTGATGGCGTAGAGCAATTCACCGACGGATTCTATTTCTAACTCCTTCCATATGACGGCGATTTTTTTGGGTCCGAAACCTTTGATGCCGAGCATCTCAACAATACCAGAAGGCGTCTGATCCAGATAGCGATTAAGCGTTTGCATCTCTCCTGTCTCTGCCAGTTCTAAGATTTTAGCCTTAATGGCCTTGCCGATACCTTTGATATTGGCCAGTTCTTCTTCGGGTAGCTCTATAATTTTATCAGGCCACTTTTTTATAGTCAGATAGGCATTGGTGTATGACCTTGTTTTAAAGGGGTTTTCGCCGTGCAGCTCTAGTAGTTTACCTAGTAGGTTGAATTTATTGGCTAGTTCTCTATTTTCCAATTCGCTTGATATTAACTAGGAATATGTGAGCGAAAATAGCGTAAATCAATTGAGTAAAAGACAAAAAAAATCCTGATACCAACATAGAGAGTACCAGGATTTGTTTATTTATTTAGATACCGGATTAGGTTTTACTTTTGACAAAGCCTAAAATGAAAGAAAATATGAGTGCTCCGACAACAGCAGTTGCAACTGTTGTGATATTGAAACCAGCATCTGCATCCGCTCCTACACCCAATAATATATTGCCCAGATAACCACCCAGAAAAGAACCTATTATTCCAGATAGTACTGTTCCTATGGTGCCAAATCCATTGGGCTTGATATAATTTGCTATAAATCCTGCAACTGCTCCAACTACTACCCAGATAATAATACTTGTTAAGTCCATTTTTAATTTTGTTTTAATTGTGAATTAGGTTATTTGTTTTGAATTTTTACAAGAATACAATTTGTTTAGTGGCAAAAATAGCAA
Source organism: uncultured Saprospiraceae bacterium (assembly GCA_937969415.1). Taxonomy (GTDB): domain Bacteria; phylum Bacteroidota; class Bacteroidia; order Chitinophagales; family Saprospiraceae; genus RFSX01. Next base: position 54,573 of record CALBWK010000110.1, read on the forward strand.
TATATAAAATTATTGCAAAAATTTTAATCTAAGAATAAGTCGGAAACAGGATAAGATTTGATCGCAGCCATTTTACTTTGGTTATTGTTGATTCCTCGCATGTGATTTGGATTTTCAATTTTGCGTATAGATTTTCCTCTAATAATTGAAGTATATATAGCTTTTACCGTATTTTCGTATGTAATAAATTTGTAATATGAAACACTTACTTTTTTTTGTTGCTCTATTTGGATTGATATCGTGCAACAGTTCTGGTGGGGGTGGAGCCGCAACAACTCTAGAAGGTTACCAGACAGAAAATGTCGGCGGTGGTGTCACTAAAGCATTCAAAAAAGACGCCTCAGGCAATTTTACAGAGGTTGGCTTTTTGGTCAATGGTGTCAAGAATGGCGCTTGGATGACTTATTATGATGGAGACGAAGCAGGTAAGATTAAGACCTATGCCGCGTATACAAATGGTGCACTTAATGGCCCTTATTACGAGTATAATAATCGAGGGCAAATCGAGACAGAAGTCAATTATGTCAATAATCAATACGATGGTATAGTATCTAGCTATAAGTTTGGCAGGCCCACTGTTACTAAGACCTATAAAGGTAATGAGCTCAATGGTCCTTCATATGATTACTTCGGAGATGGCAAGCTGCAGAAGGAAACCAACTTTAAAGATGGTAAGCAGCACGGTATAATGACCTGGTATAATGAGGAAGGGAAAAAGACAATGGAGTATGAGTACAAGAACGGAACAAAAATATCTGGAGGAATCGTCAATTAAGCCAGCTAGTTAGACGATGACCAAAATATAAGAGGGTCCTTTTCATCGATAATGGAAAGGCCTTTTTTTTATGGGTATAAAAGGCAAGACGAAGCGACTAGAACATATTATAATTAATTATTATATGTATCTTTAGTCTCTAAATAAGAATCACTACAATGCGCTTATCCTCTCTTGTCTCTAAGGACTTTGTTCTTAATCCCACCACGAATGATTACATCCTTAAATCTCGCAATAGGGAGCACGCATTAATGACCAGCTTTTGGTCCACATACGACCGAGTTGCTGAAGGCCAAAAAGTCGTCCTTGTAACAGATAAGGAGGATGATCTCATATATCTCAACTATCTCCTTTCTCGCTATGGTCTGAGAGAACTTAGTTTGATAATCAGTGATGACGATCAACTCAACCTCAATTATTTTCACGCAAAAAAAATAGAGGAAGAAAAACTGAAACCTCGATTAAGTGGGGAGCTAGCACACAGTACTCAACTTTCTACGACGGTCACGCAGCTTATCTCTGAGGCCAATAAAGCCTTATCGCATCTACAAGCGCCTATTCTGGGTAATTATTCTGTTAGCAATATTAATGACCAATTAGAATCAGGGCCGTACAAGCACATAGATGTATCAGAGCAACTGCTCAAGCCTCCTTTTAATTTTAAGGACTATAAAAAGAGAAGAGATTTCTACGAAGAGATAGAAACCAAGTATGACTTGACCTTTGAGTATGCTAAGCAACAAGATCCATTTAATGGAACCCTAGAAGAACTAGGAGACGCCTCTTCGTTGGTGACTGTGTTGCAAGATTTTCTTGATAATGCTGAATCTGTCAAGCAGAGATACGAGCACTTAGAAAATCGAGTTGCAGAGGAGTTATCAGCAAATTACGCTGATGAAGGTCAACTCAAAGCTGCACTAGAAATAAAGTTAATGCGTATGACCCCTGCGGTAAAAGGCGGTGATACGACCAAAGCCTTTCTCAAAGAGGTTAATCAATTGACCGAAGAGTTGATTGGACTAAATGTGTTCAAGGAGGTTCCAGAGCGCAAAAGTCTTTCCATTTTTCATCAGAAACAAAACTTGTTGCATCTCATAAGTTTTGTAGAATATGGCCTTTTCTTTCTAGAAGATAATAAGCAATACATCAAGTGGAGAGCTTATTCTGCACAGATGACACCACAGGATTATAAACTTATAAATTACCTAACAGGCCAAAATCAGTTCTGGGGCACAGCTTTCAAGAATTTGTATCTGCAGTATTATCTGGCACATACTAAGCCTGCACTCAGATCGGCGAGTAGAGCTATAGATAAACTAGATGTACAAGCCAAGCAGCTTTTGGAAAAGTTTGCAGCGCCACTTCAGAAAAAGTATTTTGCCCATAATATGAAATGGCCCACAGCTCTGACCAAGTGGAGTACATTTCTTGCAGAAGCAGGGCACGACGTAGTCCAGCGTTTTCCTATCTTGATAATGAGCAAGGCCAACTACGAAAAGAATGTAGAAAAAATGGCCTACATAGACACTTTCGTTTTTGTCAATACTTGTCCCAAGATCTTGCATACAGAGAGCTGGCTGTCTAACTTGGTGATAGGCTATGATTCCGGATTTGTATTAAATTCTGAGGCATTACAGAATCTTCAACCAGAAGTCGCAG
>CALBWK010000111.1 GCA_937969415.1 uncultured Saprospiraceae bacterium
AAAAAGAGAATCCGCTTCCCCCTCTATTAACTATTATATCTTCTCTATTATCTAAAAAGAAAGGCCTCCGCGCGCCGCCTTACTTTGCAGTGATGAAGCTTTGCACTAAAAAAGAGAACCGCTTTCGCCAATGACATTTATAATTATCCATTGCAACGCTACCTTCTAACTTCTAAAGGAAGAACCGCCTTCCGCTATCAGTTGTCAGCAATGTCAAGGAAGGACCACCTCCTAGTATTATCTATTAGCTCTTCTCTATTATCTAAAAAGAAGAGCCTCCGCGCCCAGCCCCACTATGCACTCTGAACTAAAAAACTATGCACTAAGAAGCCACGCATCGAGCCCAGCCCGCCTATCGACTCAAATACATACTCCTCTCCCTATCCAATTTGCGGAAGTAAGGGTCATTCAGGTCTTTGATAAAGCGTATCGCCTCGCCAGTAGATTTCATTTCTGGTCCTAATTGCTTGTCGACATTAGGGAACTTGTTGAAAGAGAATACAGGGACTTTAATGGCGTAACCTTCTAACTTGGTTTCGTATTGTATGTCCTTTATTTTTTTGTGGCCGAGCATCACATAAGTTGCGTACTTGAGGAATGGTACTTGATAAGCTTTGGCGATAAAAGGAGTTGTTCTAGAAGCACGAGGATTGGCCTCGATGACGTAGACTTTTTCATCTTTGATGGCAAACTGGATATTGATCAATCCTTTTGTTTTGAGAGCTAGAGCCAATTGTCTCGTGTGAGATTTCATTTGCTCGAGGACGGCATCAGATAGAGAGTAGGTCGGTAAGACAGCTGAGCTATCCCCAGAGTGAATACCGGCCGGCTCTATGTGTTCCATAATGCCCATAATGAGGACGTCTTCACCATCACAGATGGCATCTACTTCAGCCTCTTTAGCTCTTTCGAGAAACTGATCTATTAAGACCTTGTTGTCCGGCATATGTTTAAAGATGCTCAGCACGTGGCGCTCTAGCTCTTCATCATTAAGGACTATACGCATACGCTGGCCACCTAACACATATGATGGTCTGACGAGTACAGGATAAGTGACTTCGTTAGCGATTTCTAGGGCTCTATCGATGTCTTGAGCTGCGCCGTATTTAGGATAAGGAATATCTAGTTCCTTGAGCAGATCTGAGAATCTGCCTCTATCCTCGGCAAGGTCCATACTGAGGTAATCCGTACCGATGATATTATAGCCTGCTGCTTTTATTTTCTCGGCCAACTTAAGAGCGGTCTGCCCGCCGAGCTGGATGATGACACCTTCAGGTTGTTCGAGTTCTAGAATTTCTTCTAAGTGTTCCCAGTAGATCGGTTCGAAGTAGAGCTTGTCTGCAACGTCAAAATCTGTAGACACTGTCTCTGGGTTACAGTTGATCATTATGGATTCGTAGCCAGCTTCCTTGATGGCAATCAGACCGTGCACGCAGCAGTAATCAAATTCTATTCCTTGGCCGATTCTGTTTGGTCCAGAACCGAGAACAACAATTTTCTTTTTGTCAGAAGGGATGCTTTCGTTCTCGGCATCAAAAGTCGAGTAGAAGTATGGCGTCTGCGCTTCAAATTCTGCTGCACAAGTATCTACCATCTTGTAAGTCCTTCTAATGTCTCTAGACTTTCTGTATTTCGTGATGGCTTTTTCTTCTATACGCATCAGCCACGCGATCTGTGCATCAGAGTAGCCATTGACTTTGAGTTCTCTTAAGAAAGAGTCAGGAATGTCTTCTGGGACGTTGTACTTACCGAGTTCATTTTCAAGATTGACCAAGCTCTTGATTTGCTCGAGATACCACATATCAATCTTTGTCAATTTGTGGACAGACTTGACCGGAACACCTAGACGCAAGGCGTCTTTGACTCTATAGATTCTATCATCGCTGACTTTTTCTAGTCGCTCGAGGATGTCTTCTGTTTTTATCCACTCTTTCTTATCTGCACCGAGGCCAGCTCTATTGTTTTCTTGAGACTGACAAGCCTTCTGCAATGCTTCGTTGAAGTTACGACCGATCGCCATCACCTCACCTACAGACTTCATAGAGAGTCCTAGGGTATGGTCTGAGCCATAGAATTTATCAAAGTTCCATCTTGGCATCTTGACGATGACATAGTCTAAGGTCGGCTCGAAGTAAGCAGAAGTCGTTTTGGTTATCTGATTCTTAAGTTCGTCTAGCGTGTAACCTAGTGCCAACTTAGCTGCTATCTTGGCGATAGGGTAGCCCGTCGCCTTACTCGCTAGAGCAGAAGATCGTGATACTCTAGGATTTATTTCTATGCAGATGAGTTCTTCTGTTTCTGGATTAAGTGAGAACTGGATATTACATCCACCTGCGAAGTTCCCCATTGAGCGCATCAACTTTATTGATTGATTACGCATCTCTTGGTAGGCTGTATCTGAGAGTGTCATCGATGGAGCCACTGTGATACTGTCACCAGTATGGATACCCATAGGGTCTAGATTCTCTACCGTACAGATAATGACAACGTTGTCATTTTTATCTCTGAGCAATTCTAGCTCATATTCTTTCCATCCGAGTACAGCCTGCTCTACCAGAACCTCATGCGTAGGGGAGGCATCTAGTCCTCTTCTCAGAGACTCATCAAAGTCTTTTTCTTCCATCACAAATCCGCCTCCAAGGCCACCCAAGGTGTACGAAGGTCTGATTACGAGGGGGAAGCCGATTTTCTGTGCAGCATCCTTTCCTTCTAGAAATGAATTCGCGATAAATGACGGCGCTACCGAAAGGCCTAGCTCTATGACGTGCTTTCTGAAGGCTTCTCTATTTTCTGCTACTTCTATGGCTTCTAGATCTACACCTATGAGTTTGATATCGAATTCCTCCCACAAGCCTTGCTTACCCGCTTCTATGGCTAAGTTGAGCGCTGTCTGCCCACCCATAGTAGCCAAGACAGCATCTATTTTTCGCTCTGTCAGGATCTGACGCAAGCTCTCCACTGTCAGTGGTAACAGATAGATATTGTCAGCGGTGACCTTATCGGTCATTATTGTTGCTGGATTGGAGTTGATAAGGCTGACCTCTATGCCTTCCTCTCTGAGTGATTTGGAAGCTTGAGTTCCAGAGTAATCAAATTCGCAAGCTTGGCCAATGATAATAGGTCCACTTCCGATGATGAGGACAGATTTGATGGTCTTGTCTAGAGGCATAGGACTGTAAGTCTTTGATAATGACGGCAAATATATATTAATTGCCTCAAGACTAAGAACAGGAAGACAGGACTTATAGTCGGAATAGGGTCTTGACTAGAATCTTGATTATTCTATTAGTGTCAATGTACCGATATGCTCAAATTCGTTGCCATCAATATCTTCGTATTTTATATGGTAAGTATATACGCCTTGAACACTATTGCCCAATCTATCAAGTCCATCCCATCCTTCCTCTACATTGGGGTCAAAATTCTCTCTTTCATACATCAAGTCACCCCATCTGCTATAGATACGCATACTTTCTATAGTGGTAATAGCAATATTGGATTTAACCATATAGAATCTATCTATACCTGTACCTCCAGGTCTAAATATCGTCGGTATATAGAGGCTAGCCTTAGGGACAAAGAATATCATACCGACACATTCGTCCGTATTACCACATTGATCAGTTGCGGTAAAGGTTATTTCTTGTGTGAAGGTCGAGGTACAATCGGTATTTATGTCAGCCAGCAATAGGTCTGTCTCAATATCAAATGTATCCAATGAACTTACTTCTGCTCCATTTAAGAAATCTGTCACTTGCCTATCTGAAGTGAGGTCGTTACAGATAACACTAATTGGTTCCGGACAAGTTATTTCTACTTCTAGATTGTTGAATATGTCTATGTTCGCCACACAAGTCGAGTCGATGTTACCACAAGCATCCTCCGCAAAGAAGACGACATCCTGTGTGTCACCACAATCAAACTGCTCGATGACTAGATCGTAGTTATTACTTAAGTTATCTTCAGCTGGGTTGCACGCATCTACTGCTGTATAGCTCGTCAGCCAAGCCTCTATTTGACCAAATAAATCTGCCGAGGCTACATCTATCTCTATACTTTGAGGACAATTGGTGATGACGGGTGCTAGCGTATCTCTTTGGATAATGTTCTGGACACAGGTGGTCGGTCGTCCACAATTATCCATTATTTCAAAAGTGATAGGAAGTGTTGATTCACACATAGTATTCAGTGTAATCGACATAAAGTCATCGTCGACTGTCAGTGGCTCGCCACTATTATCCATTCCGCTAAAGCTATTAAGCCAAGCATCTATAACACTATCGACATCATCAGCTCCACACTGTATAGCTACATCTCCAGGGCAGTTTATAATAGGAGCATCTTGATTGATGGTAAGTGTTGTTCTGCAAGTATCTCTAAGCCCACACACATCTTGGGCATAGAATGCTACTTCTCTTATTTCATCAGAGTTGCACAAAGTGACAGGAATAAAGAAGCCATTCTCTACACTCGCTGTGGCCATTGAGCAGTTATCTGAAGCTCCATTTGTGGTTATCCAGTCATTAGCTATATCTACCGCATTGGGATCTGTCGAGTTGATGGTAATATCTGGTGGGCAGATTGCCGTAGGCCTTGTCGTATCTTCTACATTGATAGTGGCCATACACATAGCAGTAGTGCCACAGTTGTCGGTCATCTCAAAGGTAATCAACACCGAACCCGTACAATCTTCTATAGCGTTGACATCTGCTGGATTATAGTCTGGTGTAACGTTGAGAATAGTGCCGTCTGCATCTATGCCTTCTGTAGAGTTGAGCCAAGTATTAATCAATTGTACATTAGCAGGGTCGGCACATTCTATTGTGAGATCATCAGCTGGGCAGTTCAGTATCGAACCCTGATTGGTCATAACAGTAAGTAGGACTGAGCACTCATCATTATTACCGCAGCCATCAGCAGTACCAAAAGTTATGTTAACCACTTCCTCTCTGTCACAAGGATCTATAGTCGTTATCGTCTGGTAATTATCAGAAAAAATGAGATTAGAGATACAATTATCTTCTGCTGTTGCACTCGCCAACCAAGCATCGACATCTGCATTAAATGTCGGAGACTCTAATACAAACATAGCTGGTTGTGGACAGGTAATGACAGGATCTGTCGTATCGTTAATTGTAATGTTAGCGCTACACATTTGCGAGTCTCCACAGATATTCACCATCGTAAATTCTACAGGAATGGCTCCACTACATTGTATAAGATCAGGATTGGAAAATGAAAAGTTATCATTGACATCAAATGAGTTGCCAAGATTATCTTGAGCAGAGGCGGTATCCAACCAATCTCTTATAATCATTTCATTATTTGGATCGGCACATTCTACAGTAAGTGGCTGTGCACAAGTCAGTGTTGCATCAATATTGTTGGTAATGATAATCTGACTATTACAGTCATTGGCTATCCATCCACAGTCATCCACCAGTGAAAAGGCGACATCAAAAGTTACATCGTCACAGTCAACTGTAAATACTTGTGGATCGAAGTCATAACTCAAGGTAAACCCATTGCAATCATCTATGAAGATGCCATCTATCCAGTCTTGGAATGAGGCGTTTTTATTGTCTATCGGTGATCCAGATAAAAGTGAAAGAGGATCAGGACAACCATTGATATACACTGGAGGTTGGCTATCTGTAAGGATCAGATTGGTTGTACAATTGTTTTCTCTACCACAGGTATCAATGACCAAAAAGTTAATAGGTACTGTCTGATTGCAAGTACTGTCGATAACAGCAAAATCAAAATCATTAGTTACATCTTCTACAAATCCAGAATTATCCATAGCAGAAGCAGAGGTGATCCAATCATCGATAAGCGTCATATTAGCAGGATCACCACATTCAAATCGTATGGTGCCATCAGGACAAACGATCTGCGGGATATCTTGATTGATCATAACTCTTCCAATACAAGAAGCACTGAAACCACATTGATCATTAACGGTAAAGGTAATATCGAGTGGTCCTGCTTGATCACAAGCTACAAATAAGCTTGAGTCATAATTATCGGAGATAGCAGGCCCTAGACAACCATTGTCATCAAACATCGCAGTGGCTACCCAGTCACTTACAGCAACGTCTATGTTAAGATCGGTAGAGTTGATCGTGATCGTCGGAGGACAAGTTATATTTGGTTGAGTTGTATCTTCTACTCTGACAGTACTCATACAGATCTCAGTAAAGCCACAATTATCTGTTATGATAAATTCTACTTCTACTTCATTGCCACAAGAGATGAGTTGTAGGCTATTAGGGTCAAAATTATTTATATGTGCCAGAGTATCTCCAAGTACTGATGTAGCAAGCGCACCATCTAACCACGCGGCTAGTTGATCCACATTGGTCGAGTCTCCACATTCCATTATGAGATTTGCAGGGCACGAGATGCTTGGTCTCTTCATCGCTTCTATCGTAAGCATAGCTGTACAGGGAGCACTAAAATTGCCACACTCATCTTCTGCTAAGAAAGTTATGGGATTGGTAATGATCTCATCACAACCTGCAAAAGCTTGGGGTTGGTAGTTTTCTATGATGGGTTGCAGACCACAATTATCAGTGAGTACCGCAGAGCCTATCCAGTTGGTTATATCTGCGGTAATATCTAGCGTTGCATCCGCATTGAAGGTTTGATCTGGTGGACAGGTAATTTCTGGTGCTTCGGTATCTATGACAGAGATACGTGCAATTCTATCTACTTCTTGTCCACATTGATCTACAAAGAAAATTCTAACATCTACTACTGAGTCACACCTCGATAAGTTCGGATTATCAAAAGCCAAATCATTTTGTACTGTAAATGTAGCGCCAAGGTTATTGCCTGCAGTTGATTGCGCAACCCAAGCACTCAAGTCTACTATATTTGGATTGTCACTACATTGGATAGTTGTATCAGCAGGGAAGTTGCCAAAATCAGAAACGACATTATCAATAATCGATAGGGTAGCTGTACAGCTAGAATCGATGGGATTGCAATTATCATCGGCCCAGAACTGAATAAGCACATCTCTCGACCCACAGTCTGGAGCCAATATAGTTGGGTCTAGATCGTTCATCGGTTGTATTGTCAACAGACACTCATCAGTAGCTGTCCAGGTGCTCAGCCAGTTGTTGACATCAGCTACAATTGTTGCATCAGCAGCATTGACCGTAAGTGGTCCAGGGCAGCCAGTTGTCACGGGTGGAGTATTGTCAGAAATGGTAAGAATCTGTGTACAGCTTGTCGTCCTTAGACAGTTATCTGTTGCAATAAAGTTGACAGTAAATTCAGAATTACAATGTATGGCACTCAATTCAGATACATTAAAGTTGTTGCCAATATTCGTTATGATTCTTCCCGCAAAATCCACGGCTCTTACTGTCGCTCGCCAATTGTCAAACTCTAATTGGTTCATAGGGTCACCACAGGATAGTCTTAGTGTGTCTGCAGGACAGTCGATAGAAATATTTCCAGAGTTGGTAATTGTAATTAATGTGGAGCAACTATTGCCTGATGTGGTGGTATTGCCACACTGGTCATCAGCTGCTGTAATAACTTCGAATACTTGTTCGTCACAAGCGTCTAAGGATACTTGTGTCTCATCCCAATTGTCAGTTAGTGTAACATTCTGACTACAATTGTCATCTGCGACGGCACTGTCGAGGTGTGCTTCTATATCGGTAAGCAAGTCCGTCGCTCCTATATCAATGACAAAGTCATCTGGACAATTAGTAAAAAATGGTGGCACATCATCAGTAACTCGAAAGTTGCCAATGGTTGTCATAGAATGGCCACAATCATCTATGAGCCAAAATTGTACTCTGAGAAATCCATTGCCAGGGTTGGTCATAGACCCACAGCCATTGGGGTTACTAGGACTTTGTAGGTAGTCAATTATAGTAGGCGGAGGTACATATCCTGGTGCCGCTACATCTTGTACTATGCCGCCTGCACATCCCTCCGAAATCTCTGAATAGCCAAGATTGTCTAACCATAACTGAAATTCAGTGTTGACATCATCTTCACAACTCACTTCGAAATCAGGAGCAAAAGTGCAACGTCTTAGATAGTAAGGGACTTCTACTTCATAAGTGATGGTACAGGTTACCGGTGTGACACTTGGATCACTAGGATTACCATCATAGATTTCAATAGTTCTTGAGGTAATGTTCATATCAGTGCAGTCTTTAGGACCGCAACCATTATCTATGAGGTTGTTAGAATCACTAATTCTGATGACGATATCGTTACAGCTGCTTGTAATTTGGCTAGAGAGATCGAGAGCTTCAAACCAAGCTTGATCTCCATTGGCGATATTGTCATTCAAAAAACCTGGAATAGGTGGCAAGCAACGTTGCATAATGACTGCAGTGCTTGGACATATGATGGTGGGACCTTCTTCTTGAGAGATGTGATTGCCCACAGAAGTATCTTCAGCGGCAAATAACGACGACGTTAATAGCAGTAGGCATATGGATAACCTAGATAGCATAATGTTCTTTTTTCCCAAGCAGTTAGTCCTGACGAATTGTTCAAAAATCAAACCAAACACATTATTGAATGTCTATTGGTCTAGTTAGGTAACTGTAATAATCGAAGCCTTTTAGGAACGTCGCCGCAAAAATAGTGTATTAAACTATATACAGAACGACTCAGGTCAGCATAATGCATCATTATTGCTGATAGTTAGGGAAATTTTAAGAACTGATTAATTCCTGTAATCAATAAAAAGTGGATGCAAACGTAAATCGTGACTTTAGCAGAATTATGTGCGGAAAAATTCATATTCCGCAAACTTTATTCTAACTGTTGCTTTCTTGGTTTTTTAACGAATTTACCTAACCCATACAGCTCTCCATAAAGGAAACTAGCAAGTGCTTTACTTTATTACGTGTACAGTACCTGCCCTAGTTATAGTGTTTCCAGACATATCGATAATCTCTAACATATAGGTAAACACTTGTGCACTTTCAGCAACATCATTGAATCGTCCATCCCAGCCAGTCTGCGAGTCATTGATAGGCAAGTCAGAGGCTTCATAAATTTTGTCCCCCCATCTATTGTAGATGAGCATAGTCTTTACATAATCAATAGACTCATTTCCGAAGGCATTGAAATAATCGTTCCGACCGTCACCATCTGGTGAGATGATATTAGGAATGTATATCTCAGGTTCTGGTTGGATGTCAATTCTCGCCACACAATTGTCTTCATTGCCACAAATATCTATAGCAGATACTTCTATCGAGATACTGAATACTGTTTCACATTCAGAAGTTACCTCTGGGATATCTCCTACTTCTAGATCATAAGCATTATCTGCAATAACATTTACCTGTGATAAATGTGCTTGGATTGCTCTATCAAAATCTCCTTGCGAACAGGTCAGTATGATGCTTTCTGGACAAGTAATGGCTACAGTACCTTCATTGCTCAAGATCAAGCGGCTATTACAAGTAGATACTAGTCCACAAGCATCTTCGGCTCTAAAAGTGACCAATTGTTCCTCGTCACAAATCACAGCATCCAAGTCCAAGTCAAAATCATTGGAAAGTGAAAATTCACTACAGTCTGTTGCATTTGCTTCAGCTATCCACAAATTCACTAAGCCCTCCGCTTGCTCATTCACTAAATCCACATCTAAATTGTCTGGACAATTAAGGACTGGAGGCGTCGTGTCAAAAACATTAAGCGTAGTGGTACATGTTGCAGCTGATCCACAGATGCTTTCTGCTGTATATGTTATGTCGATAGCAGGTGTACAGCCTGTCAGATTATCCAAGCCAGGGTAGTCATGCGTAGGAAGGCCTGTTGCATTTGTGACGTCAACTTGGTCCAACCATTCGCTGACAATTTCTTCTGTTGCTTCTCCACATTCTAAGGTTAAAGGAGAAGGGCAGTTCAGTTCTGCGATGTCATTAATTACAGTAAGTTGCGTTGTACAATTAGCTGTATTATTACAAATATCTACTGCATCGAAAGTTACTTCTATCGCCTCGGTCACTTCACAGAAGTCAGTTGGCAAACTAAAGTTGTTAGCGACAGTTGGATTATCATCGCAATTGTCACTTACATTATAGTCTAGTAACCAAGCATTGATTTGATCTTCGGCAGTTGGGTCTGAGGCTATGATTTCTATATCTGTAGGACAATTTATTTCTGGGTTTTCGGTATCTACAACGGTAAGAATCCTGAGACACTCCAAATCTCTACCACAATCATCTGTTATAGAAAACAGAATACCTAGATCTTCATTACAATTTAGACCTGTTAATACAGTAGGATCTAGATCATTAGAGATATCTAAGTCATTGCCATCGCCATCCATTGCACTAAAGTTCGCTATCCAATCATCGAAACTATCAAGTCTGTCTTCATTACAAGCTAGAGTCAGGTCGTCACCACAAGAAAGTGTAGGTGCTGGTCGGCCATTAATCACAATAGCTGCCGCACAACTAGATATATTGGCGCAGCCGTCAACAGCCTCAAAAGTGACGTCTATTGTTAGACTCTGATCACAATCAATGACTAAGCTGCCAGGAAAATAATCATTGGTAGGTGTGGCGTCATTGCAATTATCAAATACAGAAACTGTCTCTAACCAATCATCAATTTTAGATTCTATAAGGGGATCTGTAGGTTCCAATTCTAAGGTTCCTGGGCAGAATATAGTAGGTGCACCGTTGTCTTGCATCGTGAAAGAAGCTGTGCTCCTTAGTTCGTTTTGACAAGCATCAACAACAATGAAAGTAACTTCTACTAACTCGTTGCAGCTAGCTGGAGGAACAGGAAGTTCTGGATCTGTGCTATAGAGATATGGTTCAGAACATCCATCCAGCAGCATATTGGCATTGCTATCTAGCCAATCTTGAAACTGAGACTCTAGAGTTCCGCCACAATCTATTACAATACTCTCTGCTTCATTAGAGATTATTGGTGCTATGGATTTCAGAACTCTGATTTCTTGGCTACAATCGTATGAAAAGAAGTCATCGGAAACGGAGTATACTCTATTTATAATTAGCGGTCCATCGCTACAGACAGTAGGTGCAGTCTCTGTTTCTGTGACGCCTATTTTGAGTACCTGACAAAAATCAGGTCTCAGATCAATACCCAATATCTCAAGATTTGTTAGCAAATCCGCTTCTTCTGTAGCAGGACGTACAAGTATTGAATCTAGAGCAGGGATATCTGCGATACAGTCTACTTCTATTGGCTGAATGCCACAAGTCACATTAAGCTCGCAGCAAGGCGATACCGTGATGGTATCTGTTATTGAACAACCTAATCTATCTGTAACTGTCACAGAATAAAAACCAGGTGGGATATTCTTAAGTGTATCTTGATTACTATTTCCGCTCGGTCCTTCCCAGTTAAATTGATATCGAGGGGTACCATTCATTACAGTGGGTATAATGACAGATAGGTTTCGACCAGGGACACATTCGACCAGTAATTCGACTTCTGGATCTAGAGCATCTGAGATTTGTGCTGTAAATACGTCTGAGCAGCCGAAAATATCTCTAGCGAGGACTAAATAGTCATTATTGGGGAGTCCGCCAAAAAAGTTAGATGATTGCCAAGTCATACCCCCATCGATGGAGTACTCTAAGCCTACTGTCGATCCTGATACGTGAACTGTCAGTGATCCGTTAGAGAGATCACAAGTTTCTTGTACCTGACTGACACTATCTATGCTGATGGCAGCGACATCATAGATATTAGCGCTCAATACTGAAATAGAGACCATTGTCAGTATAAGGGACCAAACCGATTCCTTCATTTTATAAATTCTAGGTGTTTATAGCTTTAACATTAGAGTGACACTTGTCAAGGTGGAAGACCCCTATGTCATATCCAGATATCTCAGGTTATTCTTCTGTAGACAGCTTAAAAAACTAGTTATTGACAGCTATTTGGCAGTTTATTTTTGCAATAATTTTTTTAGATAGCTAACAGGTGTCCTCTTTGACTTCTTTGTTTTGGTTATATATTAGCCTTTCAGTTAATAGCTCTATGAGTTTTGTAGTATCAGCAAGGAAGTACAGACCCACCAACTTTGACGAACTTATAGGTCAAGACCATATAGCTACGACCCTCAAGAATGCTCTGAAAAATGGCCAATTGGCGCACGCATTTCTCTTTTCTGGACCTAGAGGGGTAGGGAAGACGACTTCAGCAAGGATATTGGCCAAGGTGCTTAACTGCGAAAATAAGGTAGACCAAGTACACGCTTGTGGCGAATGTTCTGCTTGCAAAGCTTTTAGCGATAATGCTTCCTTCAATATTTTTGAATTGGATGCCGCCTCTAATAATAGTGTCGAGCATATTAGGGCACTGAATGATCAAGTCAGATTCCAGCCTCAACAAGGTTCCTATAAGATATATATTATCGATGAGGTCCATATGTTGACTCAGGCTGCCTTCAATGCCTTTCTGAAAACCTTAGAAGAACCGCCGCCCTACGCTAAGTTTATCCTCGCGACTACAGAGAAGCATAAGATTATACCGACAATCCTGTCAAGATGCCAAATATTTGACTTCAGAAGAATACAGGTCAAGGATATTGTGGTCCAGCTCAAAGCCATAGCTAAGAAAGAAAATCGTCAAATTGATGATGAGGCTCTACACTTGGTTGCGCAAAAAGCAGATGGTGCTATGAGAGATGCTTTATCCATTTATGATAAGGTGACCAGTAGTACGGCAGGAGATATAGATTACAAGTCTGTAGCAGAAAATCTCAATGTCTTAGACCACGATTATTACTTCCATATAGTAGACGCTGCTATAAAAGAAGATCTCAGTAATTTGATGGTAACTGTTGATGACATTTTCAAGAAGGGCTTTGAGGCAGAGCAGTTTATACTTGGATTGATGCAGCATCTGAGGCAGTTATTGTTTGTCAAAGATGTCAAGACAGCTGGGCTTTTGGAGATAGGAGATGCGCTTAAGAAGAGATTTGAAGATCAAGCCGAGCTGGCTACTTCTTCATTTTTGATGACCTCCTTAGTTATCCTGGAGCGCACGGATATGGACCTTATTAGATCCCAAAACAAACGTCTTTCTGTAGAGATTGCACTGAGTAAGATGGCTTATATGAACAGAGCCGTCGAAAAAAAAAAGTTGAATCTATCGGAAGCTAGCCCTTCTCAGACCTTAGCTGCTCCCGTTATCAAGCCCCTAGAGGCTCCAGCAGCGACCAAGACGCCTCCTCCAGTTAAGCCGGAGAAGGCTCTAGTAGCTCCAGCACAGCCAGCCCAATCAACAGCACCACCATCAACGGAAGCAATGCCAAGCCACCAGTCTGAGCTGGCTAACTCTCCGTCTCCAATACCAACTAAGGCTAAGACGGGGACTTCTCCTACACCTACACCAACTAAGTCAAAAAGTAGCTTGAGACTGACGCCTCAGCTGAATACCAACATAGATGATATAGTTGCCAGTATCCACAAAAAGGAGGCTGAATTAGAGGCCGTCAATATTACTTATGATGTGGATACGATAAGAGGGGTGCTTGATAAATGGAAGGAAGGGACAACTTCCCCATCATTTAGATCTGCCTTGGATACATGTAAGATTGTACTTCAGGATAATAAGGTGCAAGTGCTGACCCCCTCGGATATATACAAAGACCTGATCAAGCAAGAAATGAAGATGGTCGAAGAAATCTATGCCATGTATCCCAAATTAGACCTGATATTTGAGTTTAAAGTGGACAAAAGTGCTTTTCCAGACTATGAACCACCAAAAAAAATCCGCCTATTCTCAACAATAGAGAAGTATGAGAAGTTTAAGAGTCAGAATCCAAATTTTGAAAAACTGGTAGAAGAGTTTAAACTAAAACCACTCTCTTAATACCTATTATCTTAATCACATCAAGATCGACAATGCGAGATAAATCAATTTGGTACTTAGAAAATATAGATGTCAGCAATATCTTCTGTCCTAAGAAGATGTCTGAAAATCTAGATCAAGAGCATCATAAAACAGTTGCTAAAAATGAGTATGTGTACGTCCCTGATCAGGATAGCGACACTATTTATTTTATTACAGAAGGTAGAGTTAAAATAGGCTCATACTCTGAAGAAGGCAAAGAAATAACCAAGGCTATCCTCGGCAAAGGAGAGGTTTTCGGAGAGTTATCCCTAGTAGGACAATCAAAACGACACGATTTTGCTATTGCGGTTGAGGAGACAGCCTTATGTACTATTCAGTCCAAAATGATGAAAGGAATGATTAAGGACCATAGTTCCTTAAGTATGTTCTTTATGAAAATGATGGGCTCCAAGGTTTTGGAAATGGAAAATCGTCTTGAATCTCTAGTATTTAAGGACTCTAGAAGTCGTATAGTGGAGTATCTCGTCGAGATGGTCAGCAAAAGAGGGCAGAGAGTGGGCTATGAGTGGGTTATTAGAAATTTTCTGACCCATCAAGAGATTGCCAATCTTACCGCCACTTCTAGGCAAACAGTTACGACCGTACTTAATGAATTGAGAACGGAAGACATATTGACATTCAATAGAAAAAGGTTGTTGATTAGAGATTTAGATAAGCTCAAAGCGGAAATAAAGTAATTTGCTTTACCAGCTAATCCTTAAGCCAATTATGTTCACGCTTTCTCCAGAGAAGGCGCATCACTTGACGACATCGCTGTTTTCAACTCTGACGAGCATCCCTCTCTTGGGTGCTTTAGTCAAAAGGAGCTATACCTATGAGCACAGTTCCTTAGAGCGAGAAGTATTTGGATTAAAGTTCAAGAATCCGGTAGGTCTCGCCGCTGGTTTTGACAAAGACGGCAAGTACTATAAGACGATGAGTCAGTTGGGCTTTGGCTTTATTGAAATTGGAACGGTCACACCATTGCCTCAAGCAGGTAATGCACAGCCTCGGTTATTCAGGCTTCCTCAAGATGAAGGACTCATCAATAGGATGGGGTTCAATAATGAAGGTGTAGATGAGATGGTGGCTCGACTGAAGGCCAAAGGGAAAGGAAACATTATCATCGGTGGCAATATCGGAAAGAATAAGGTTACACCCAATGAGGAGGCTCTTCTCGATTACGAAAAATGCTTTCACAAGTTGTATCCATTGGTAGACTACTTTGTCATCAATGTGAGTTCGCCCAATACGCCAGGTCTCAGAAGTCTACAAGCTAAGGAGCCCTTGACCAAGTTACTTTCTCACATTATGAAATTGAGAGAAGAGAAAAGTAATCGGGTGCCAGTTCTTTTAAAAATCTCTCCAGATCTCGGCTGGGAACAAATCGATGAAGTCCTAGAGATTGTAGAGTCTGTAGGGTTAGATGGCCTAATAGCGACCAATACGACAATATCACGTGCGGATCTTACGACAAGTACAGACAAGGTTGCAGAGATAGGAAATGGAGGACTGAGCGGAGAGCCTCTGCGCCATAGAAGCTTAGAAGTTGTGCGATATATCAAATCTCAGAAACCCAATCTCCCACTTATAGGTGTAGGTGGGATAAGTAAGGCAGAGCATGCAGTCGCTATGCTCAGTGCTGGCGCAGATCTAGTCCAAGTCTATTCAGGGCTAGTCTACAGCGGCCCATCTCTTATCAAACAGGTTAAAAAAGCACTCGCTAGACAATCTTGACCTTAATTTTTGCCTACCACTTTTAGGGTAATTTATGACACATCTATTTCCTGCTATGATGGAAATGGCCTATATGTCATATCCATAAAACCTTTGTAATCAGCTTACAATACATCTATCAGATTTATATACAGTGAGTACCCTGCAAAGTTCTAAAGCTGAGGTATAGTAGACGTATTTGGTTAATTGCCATGGTATTTTTTTTGGCATAGGGTAGATGTATTACTCAAAACTTAATAACCAAAACCACCCTGTCTCATGATTCACAATCAGGATCGTAAGATTTACTCAGATCTGAGATTCTGGATAGTGGTCTTTTGCTCTAGCATATTGCTAGGCTTTCTAGTACTCACATATCCAGGGTAAGCAGAGAAAAATTAAGGTTGTTTCCACAAGATGGGAACGACCTTATTTTTTAATCTTCAGACTCATATCTAACGAACCAGCAGAATGCGTGAGTGCGCCTACTGAGATAAAGTCAACACCTGTCTCAGCTATAGCTTTCACAGTTGAAAGATTGACCCCTCCTGATGCTTCTGCTTCATATCTCTTATCTATAATCTTGACCGCTTCACGCATCATATCTAGATCATAATTATCCAACATTATTCTGGTAATGCCGCCCTCTTCTAGCACTTCTTGCAACTCTTCTAGATTTCTGGTTTCTACAGTAATGCCGAGGTCTTTTTTATGTGTCTTGAGGTACTCCTTTACTTTTCTAATGGCTTTTCCTACGCCACCGCAAGCATCGACGTGATTATCTTTTATCATAATCCAGTCATAGAGTCCATCTCTGTAATTGGTGCAGCCACCCACTCTTACAGCCCATTTTTCTAAAAACCGCATAAGTGGTGTTGTCTTTCTCGTGTCCAGTATAGTAACTGGAAGATCGCCTACGAGATCGGCAAATTTTCTCGACATACTAGATACACCACTCAGCCTTTGCATCGTATTGAGGACGAGGCGCTCTCCCTTGAGTAAGGTCTGAGAGTCTGTAGTTATCTCGAAAGCAATATCTCCATATTTGACTTTGGTGCCATCAGGAATCATTCTTTCAAAGCCACATTCTGGATCTAAGCGTCTAAATACAAACTCTGCAAAATCTACACCTGCAATAACCCCTTCGTCTTTGACGATGAGCCTAGCGGTATCTCTTGAGGTAGGATCAATGCACGCCAATGAAGTGTGATCACCATCCTTAACATCTTCACGCATTGCTGCATCTATAAAGGCTTCTAAAAGCGAAATCTTAATCCCTTCCATATACTTTCTGTTTAATGATCTAAACATAAAGAATTTTGACATATGAAACTTGCTTCTGAGTCGACTGACTAGAATTAGAAAGAGGCCATCAACTTGGTTAATGACCTCTTTATCTTGGTTGGATAGATATAATTTGAGTCTTGGTTTAAAGGCTCTGAGTAAAGCCCGTTAGAATTGATCGGCTCCTACCTGAACATCTTTTTAATATCCAGACTGAGGTGATCAAATTTTCTTTTAACCACAACCACAACCACAATCTATGTTAATTCCATATGGCATATCGACCTCCTATAGCCTTATGACAATAGGTTTACATCAAAAATGATGTTTTATAGTTCTTCCCCTATCAAGTCTTTTATATGCACATTTCTTTCAACTTGTGTTCTTTCACTGACGTCTCCAGAGCCATTTTCTAATCGTAGGACACCTCTAGGGCATACCGCGGAACATACTCCACAACCTACACAGGAAGATCTTACGATGTCCTGTCCTTTTTGAGCATATGATCTTACGTCGATACCCATCTCGCAATAGGTAGAGCAATTACCACAAGAGATACATTGACCCCCATTTGTTGTAATTCGGAATTTGGATCTGAATTTTTGGATGAGCCCAAGATATCCTGCTAAGGGGCAGCCAAATCGGCACCAAACTCTATTACCCATTAGCGGGTAAAATCCAGTTCCTATTATCCCAGCAAATCCTGCACCTATGAAGAAGGCATACCAGGCTTTTAATGCTTCGGTGTTGATGCCTAGCACAGAATAACTGCCTGTAAAATAGGTATAGAGGACACCTATCGTCATCAATACAGCAGCTACCATCACGCCATGGATAATGTATCTTTCAAATTGCCAAGCTCTAAGACTCTTATCTGAGAGTTGTCTAAAAGGATCCCCTAGAGTCTCCGCCAATCCACCACAACCACAGACCCAACTGCAATACCATCTCTTGCCAAAAAAGAAAACAAAAACCGGTACACCAATTACAAAAAGTGTAATTCCCCATACCAGCATAAAGAGGCCTATCGATCCATTAGCTACCATTTCATCCAATCTATAATTGAAAAAGAAGGAGTAATCTAAAGGCCACATATTTTTTAAATCTGGAGCAGGAATTGGATTATCATAAGCATTAGCAGCATTAAGTTTGCTGATCATCTGCGGTATCAGAAATGCAAAGGCAGTCTGAAAGAAAATGACAGAGTAGGTTCTAACTCTTTGGTATTTGTTATGTTGATACTTGGCTAACATACGGATGCCCATCACAGCCATAATTACAGTGTATAGAAGGCCATATAGAAACCATCTGCTGGCATTGCCTCCATTAAGCTTTTGACTGATAGGATCCACCATCGATACCCAATTCTGAATGTATTGCGGCGTCCAATAAAGTAAGATGTAAAAGCCCACTAAGAGTATACCTGCGATAACACCAAGCCATCCCGTATTAACAGGTGAGGCTGATCTCTGCGGGTCCTTACCACGAGACTTTTCTTTGATAAATACAAAGTAGATGAATATGAGCCCAATAACAGTCGTGACTAGTGGCCAAAACAAATTGTTTAGCTTAAAAAATCCATAGACTAAGATGCCTATGATTCCTGCAGCGAGGGCAAAGGTTCTAATGCCAAATTTAAGCCCACTGGTTAAGCTACTCTGATAGATGCCATCGTGTTTGATCCCTGCACTTTCAGAGAACTTGGGTATGATGAAAAATAAACCACCTATAATCGCTAGCCCGAAGGTTAGGAAAAAGAACAACCATGGATTGCTTTGTACTGGTCCCGTAGCAACAGCTGTCGCACTCATTTTCTGTTTGAAAGAACTAGCGTTGCCTCCAAATCTGAAGTCCCATTCGCCTACGCCATCAGGAGCACCACTAGCTTTAAATTTGGCTTCTTGGATTTCATTGGCTTTATCTATGATCTTGGACGCCAGAGAGACAAATCCAATATGATTGACTTCTTGGCCAGTTGCACCGAGTTCATTGATGGCTTCAGTTATGGCAGTATTCTGATGCTCATTATTGCCTGGGAGAGATTCTAGGTTTATCGATTTGGTGCCTAAACCTAACATCCCAATAAATACAAGTATACTGGCAATGACAAGGATGCTTCCGATTGTTTGTAGGAATTTCATAGATATTAGCTTTTTAGAAACGAAAGGACTCTATCTAATCCTCTCTTTGTCTTGAGATTAATATTGGCACCTTCTTGCTTATTATACAATTGGATGACGTCTGCTTCATATTCGTCATAGAATTCAGGATCAAAATTGGCAAGGCCCAAATTCTTTAGTACCTCTTCTATAGGCGTCTTATTGGCCAACCATTTTTCGCAGACTTCGTGTCGATATCTTACACCCATCAGATTGAATCCTCTGATATACTTCTCAGTTTTATGGTAATTGATTCTGATAGCCTTATCCCCATCTGCGTGCTCCCAGTAGATGGTTGCCATATCTTCGGGAAGCGTACCGGGCACCTCTCCATAGACCTGATATTCTATATCTAGAAACTTGGCACTATTGAACCAGATGCCTGGATCATAAGCAACAGACTTGCCCATAATATTATAAGCTGCCGTCTCACCCATCATACGACCTGTGTACCAGATGGCTTCGACGCCTCTTCGCCCTGGTTTCGGATCATTCAATTCTGCGCAATCTCCTATAGCATAGACGTCTGGCATATTTGTCCTGAGGTGGTTGTCAACTTTTATACCACGTCCCACTTCTAGTCCAGTTTCCTTGAGAAAAGCAATATTAGGACTGACGCCAGCGGTCAATCCGACATATCCACATTGTATCTCTTCTTGGGTTTCCTTAATAATTACAGACTTAGCAGCACCATTGCCATCATCTTGAATACTGTCAAGGTTGACACCTAGTCTCAGATCTATATGGTGGCTATTAATATGTCTATTGATCATAGCTGATTCTTCAGCTGGCAGTACATTATTCCAATAGGAAGCTTCTCTGACGAGCATAGTCACACCTATTTTTCGTGACCTGAACATCTCTGCCATCTCTATACCTATCAGACCGCCACCGACTATAACGGCATGCTTAAGACCTGGAGAATATTTTTCCATATTTTCCAAATCTTGCCAATGATACAATCCTCCAACTCTTTCTAAGTCTTGACCTGGCCAGCCAAACTTATTGGACTTAGAGCCTAGAGCGAGAACTAGCTTGTCATAATGGACAGCACCCTGAGTTGTATTTAGCGTTTTGGCCTCAAAATCTATACTGTCTACATGCGCTTCAAGTAGATTAATGCGATTTTTTTCCCAAAACCAATCTTCGTAAGGTTTAAGATCTTCTGGACGCATATGACCCATATATGCGTACATAAGTGCCGTTCTTGAGAAAAAATACTTTGTCTCGGAGGAGATCACAGTTATCTCACTGTCTCCTAATTTTCTAAGCCAACGTGAGCACGTAATGCCACTTATACCGTTGCCGATAATAACAATCTTCATAAAGTGTAAGTCAGGATTGAAAGTTAGTCTTTTATGGGGTGAAATTATAATGGAAGTATGCTCTCCAATAGTATATCAAAGACAAATTAAAGGAATAAAAAGCCAGCAAATTCTGCCAATAAAGCGGTCGAGATGTGTCCCAAATTACATGAAATAGCAGTCCTCAAAAGTTCATAAGAAATCAAGTAATTACTTATAATGTCGACCAAAAGACCTTCTCAGACTATCTTCGACTTTGTATGCAAACTAGGTGTCGGCAAATAGACTAATGTTACCAAGAATGTAAAAAATTTAGAATTATTGTCATGTGGCGACACTTAATTCAGTTATTTGAGTATTTTCATCCGCACAATAAAATTCTTTAACCTTAACAATTTACCTAACTAAATACTTTAAAATAGGAATATGAAAAAAATTCTACTATTGATTTCGGCTTTTGCCACAATGGGTTTGACTTTAACTGCACAGCTAGCTCCAGGCTCTAGCTTGCCAGCAAACATTACAGGCACAGATTACAATACAGGTGAGGCAATTGATATCCAAGCTTGGCTAGATGACGGCAAGACCGTCGTTATTGATGTTTTTGCAACTTGGTGTGGACCATGTTGGACTTATCACGAAAGTGGCTTTCTAGAAGATCTATATGAAACTTATGGTCCAGATGGGACTGATCAGGTTAGAATTGTGGCTATAGAGGCAGATCCAGCAACTGCGCCTGCTTTAATGGAGTCTAATCAATTTGGACAACCAGGTAGTTGGTTGGTTAATCCTGAGACTTTGGAGAACATTCATTACAACATTATGGATCAACCTGCTGCCAATAACACGCTGAATATCAGGTACTTCCCATCACTGTACATTATTAAGCCAGATGGCACTCTAGCTGAATTAGGTACACTATCACCAAATCCAAGGTTCAACAGAGCTTTCTTTGACGCAGCTATAGATCCTTCTGCAGATTCTTATATACTAGCAAGTGCTGATATTACACTAGAGACTTTCTGTGATGAAACGAATGTAGCTGCACAGGAGATCTCTTTCTTCAATCCTTCAGATCAGCCGATTACAGACGCTGAATTTGTAGTGATTGCTAATGGAGCTTTACTAGAGACAGTACCTTTCCAAGGAAGTGTAGGTCCTTTTGAATCAGGTTCTGTTCAAATAAGTGCTCAGACTTTTACTGAGACTACAGAGTTACAAGTAGGTTTATCATCAGTCAATAGCACACCTACTGCAGTTTCTGTATACACAGGTACGGCTGAGAAATACAACGTAGCTACAAGAACTATGAATGTTAGATTTACTACAGACTTCTTTCCTATCGAAACTTCATGGAGAATGACTGACGAAACTGGTGCCGAATTATTTGTTGTTTCAAGTTACATCGGTCTAGCAGATGGAGGTGGAGCAGAGGCTCTAAGCACATTTGAGTACCAAGTTACTGTTCCAGAAACATCAACTTGTATAACTTTTGCTATTGCGGATTCTTATGGAGATGGATTAACTGCATGGGATCCAAACCAACACTATCCTCCAGGTATCGAAGTGCAAGACAATAATGGTAACTGGGTGAAGCAAAATGTGATAACTGATCCTACAACTATAGATGGTATCGGTGGTGAAGGTACTTTCTTCTTTAATGCAGCATTTGTTAATGTATCTGCTGAAGGTGCAACCAGTGTAGAAGAAATTACGACTATAGAAAGTGCACAGATTTTCCCTAATCCAGTCACAACTGAATTGACGTTGGATTTGAATACATCAAGTAACACAGATTATTCTGTTACTGTCATTGATGTTATGGGACAAACAGTACAAAACTTAGGTAACTACAACTCTAGTCTTACTAAGGCTTTTGATGTATCAGAGTTATCAAATGGTATCTACTTCTTGAGAGTGGCTACTGAAGAAGGTAATAACCTTTATAAGTTCAATAAAATATAAGCTATCTCGCTATATTAACTCAAGGGCTGCCCGCAAAGGCAGCCCTTTTTTTATTCAAGTTCCTTTTTGATAATATGCCTAGCTTTATATTAAAGTAAAAGCATATGTCTTTAAAGAACTTCTTTCTGTTTTTGGTGATGAGTCTTTGCTCCTCTCTAGCAGTAGCACAAGACACCTTGTTGTATGAGACCTTCCAGTCTGGAACACTTAATGGATTCAATAGTCTGGATTTAGATGGATTACCACTGGCAGAAGATTTTGAGAGTCTTGATGGAGGCTTCCAGGTATTACCTATTGCTGGAGCCAGTGACTTTAGAGCAATAGGTGTTGCTAGTTTTAGAGACGGAGGCACCGCCAATAATCTCTTGATATCTCCTCCTATTGATATAGCCCAGACCTTTACCACTTTGCGCTGGACGGCCAATTCTCTTAGCGGAGATCCCAGTCAGGCAGAGTCTTATGAAGTTCTGCTCTCTCGTACAGGAGGTACAGAGGCCGCAGATTTTACAGATATATTGGAGATTGTTGCGGTGGAGACAGGCAGTACTAGAGAAGTAGATTTAAGCTTTTATGCGGGCTCCACAGTGCACCTAGCGTGGAGGCAAAATGGTACTGATAAGCTAGCACTGACTATAGATGACATTCTTATTACGCAGCCTAGCTCAGAGGTAGATGCGGAGTTAGAAGCTTTTTTGGGCAATCGGTATTTGGATGTCGATGCATTGGGTATGAGTCCTGGAGTATTGATCAATAATATAGGGGCACAGCAATTGACTCAAATAATATTAGACGTTACAGTCAACGGGAATACAAGTCGAGTGGAGTCTAATAGCTTGATTATAGATCCACAGAGTTCAGGCGTATTTCCTTTCCCTATAGTAGACGCAGGCAAGTACACGCTTGAAGTAAACCTTGTCTCAGCTAATGGTATTGATCTCGATAAACCTTCTTTGTCAGGAACCTATTTCCTCCACGAGGGCGGACCAGTTAGGAGACAATTAATGGAGGTGGCAACCAGTACGACTTGCGGCTGGTGTCCGGGAGATATAGTCGCAAGGGAAAGCGCGGCAGCAGATAATCCTGAAGACTTGATTAGCCTCTCTGTACATTACGATGATGACTTAGTATCTCCTGTATATGCTTTTGGTGTCGAGAACCTAGGGGACTTTGGAGGCGTGCCTTCGGTATCTTATAATAGGACTCTCTCAGGATTGACTTCTGATTATCAAGATGATTTGCCGGCAGGTGCAGGGAATTCGCCTGTTTCACTTGAGGTAAGCAATATTTATGATCCTGTATCCAGGGCTTTGACGGTGGATCTGAGAGGTACAGCTTTTACACAATTTGATGAAGGAGATATACGCCTTTCTTTGTTGATCGTGGAGGACTCGATTACTGGAACAACAGAATTGTTTGATCAAGCCAATTTCTATAGTGTCGAAAGTCAGAATATACCACTGGTGGGACTTGATGGTCGTGACTGGCAGGCGGCACCAAATCCAGTGCCCGCTAGCGATATGATCTATAATGAAGTAGTAAGAGATCTTGTGGGCGGCTTTGATGGCATTATTGGCTCTGTTCCAGCGGTCGATGTAGGAGGCGCTTTTGATTACCAGATTGATTACATTTTACCTTCTGTATATGCCGAAAATCAAGTCTCCATTGTTGCTTTAGTTGTGGATGCAACGGACTCTAGAGTACTCCAAGCCACAGAGCAGAAGCTAGACATCATATCTGCAGTCTCAGATCATAACCAAAGAAATTTTAATATATATCCAAACCCATCAAGAGAGACATTTAATGTCGAGGGACTAGCAAATACGGTGACTAGAGCTTATCAATTAGTAGATACAAATGGTCGGGTAGTATTGGCTAAGAATCTCGATCAAATCGTTGAAAATCAGTTGATTAAGGTTGATTGCCAAGGACTTTCTGCAGGTGTGTATACATTGAGGGTGACCGATGGTATTAGCTGGGAGAATCACAGAGTGATGTTATTGGCTACGTATCCGTAATGTCAACTAATTGACTTAAATCAGGCCTTAAAGTGGCTCGGAAGAGGTTTTGTAGAGATTTGTATTGTATCTTTAGTATTCGTTAACGTCATATTAGGTCTTTGTATTGGATATAGGCGTTATATTTGTTCTACTTAAGAGAATTATGAGGTTTACTTTTTACACATTAGGTTTCTTATTACTTACAACAGGCTTGTTTGGTCAGTTGAAGGTAGAAAGCAGTGTTGTAAATGGTAAGTCTTCTTCAGAAAGAGTTGCATTATACTTCACTGTAACCAATACCTCAGATTCAGAAAAAACCTTTTACTGGGATCTAGATCGCTCTTCAGATATGCCTTCTGACTGGGAGTTATCTGTATGTGATACCAATACTTGTTATGACTGGGGTTCTGAGTCTTGTCCTTGTGATGAGCCAGCGAAGCTTGCAGCAGGTGAGGAATATACATTTATAGTCAATGTTAATCCTAATGGTATAGAAGCCAACTATGGAGTTGACTTTAGAATATTAGATAAGTGTGAAGACAGTAAGGTGCTTGATTCTGGAAAGCTGACTTATAATATTTCTAATGCAGCTGCTTCAGAAAAGCCTAGAACAACTAGCTCTTCTATAGTCATATATCCGAATCCTACTTTTGATACTTTCGAAGTAACAGAAGACAGTTCGATTAAGACTATAGCTATCTACAATATAGTAGGAAAGAAAGTGATGTCTGTAGGACACAAGGCTGGTCAGTTTCACGACGTGACATCGTTGGACGAAGGCATCTACTTAGTTAGAATGCTAGACGCTACAAATGAGGTTGTCAAAGTCATTAGAATGACCAAAGAATAATACCATAAATCAAGAAAATATATCTAAGAGGTTTCATCATTGATGAAGCCTTTTTTTATTGCCTGAAGTAAACTTGCTTCGTAGCTCCACGCTGCGAAGTGGCCTAGAAAATAATTGCTACAAGCATTGGGAATCAGCCTAGTGCTACTATCCGCACTAGTGAATTGCTAGATTTGAATATGCCACAAGTCGTGACGCCTGTTCTATTCTCAATTGATAAATACCAGCAGGAAGAACAGACAAGTCTATATTTCCTTGTGGGTTGAGTGGAGCGGAGTACTTGATCCTTCCTACGGCATCAATGACGGTTATATGTACATTCTTTAGTGTTTCTATGCCCTTAATATTGATAAGACCTGTGCTCGGATTAGGATAAGTGGTGATGGTGCTAAGTTCTGGAGAGTCTGCTACTGTAGTAGGTGCACAAAAGTCTATAGCCCAATTGACTTCCCGCCAGTCTTGCCATATACCTAAAGAGACATCGCCACCTGGTATTCGCCATATAGATGTTTCAGGTCCTGAAGCTGCGATAAACTCATCGATATGGTCGGAAGTCATTAAGCCTTCCTGTGTAGTGGTAATGTGATGTATGGGTCGGGTAGCGCCTAGCTCGCGATATTCCTTGGTCCCTTCATCTACCCAAAAGGTAATCTCATCTAGATCTGCGAAACTCCATAACTCTACATAGGTCTGTGGCATAAAGCCTGTTACGAATGGATTGATAACACTGATGCTAAAATTATGGTCACGAGGATTACCCCAAGTTGTACAATAAAGATCGAAGCTGTCAACTGCAATCTCATCCCTAATCGCTCTATCTCTAGCTCTATTGAAAGCAAAGAATAGATTGTACAGAGCTAGTGGGTTGCCATCAAACTCTGACTCTACATCTACGACAAAGCCATCATAGCCTGTCTCGACCGCTCTATATAAAGCCTCTGCTTGTAAGGAGTCATTGAGTGGGTAGTTGTAAGACCAAGCCCACACTTCTAAGCCTTGATCTTTGTAGGCCTGTACGAGGTTGGTATCTATAAGTTCTGGCCATCTATCTGTATTGACACGTCCATCAGCGACCTTAACGTAGATGCGCTGTACGCCTAGAGCAGCTAAGTTGTTAGCCAATTGCTCGTGAGTAGAAAATCCTGTTTGCTCTATAAACCATAGCCACACTCCAAGCTTGTTGCATTCCTGACCTCTAACCGCTAGACTGGTTACAGTGAATACAACGAGAAGCAATAGCTGCTTACGCATTCACTGGACTTTCTTGAATTTTGATAGTCTTGCCCATATAGACTAGCTTGTCTCCTTCGCCAACTTTCATTCCTGTGTAATCAGAGAGGATAATATTGAAATCATCTGTCTCTCCATTCTTGACAAACAGCGGGATGGTTTTATCTTGGTTGTTAATCTCGCGGAGTAACTCGTCCAGCATTTCGAAAGAGCTGACTTCTATTTCATTGATGGATGGATAATCTCTAGCGACCTCTAACAGGTTGATAAAGTCATCGTGCTTAGAGAATAAGTTTTGTCCACCAACTGTATCTGGATTCTGTAATTCATTTACAGAGGTCAATCTATAAGAACCGTTCTCTCCAAAATCTTTTTTGAGATTATCGATTGAGTAATCATTGACTTCAGCACTTCCAGTCATAGCCATCATAATGCCGACATCATTGAGGTCAGCATTGTTTCTGAGGTCATCTTTATAGATATCTACGGTATAAGCATCTATGCCTTCTTCGTGGGCTTTTTCGATATTACCGGTATTGCTGTCTATAAGGATGACGTGTTTGCCATTCTCCTTGAGATATTTACCGATCAGGCGACTGGCTCTATGAGCACCTACGACTAGGATACCATTACTTTTTTCTAGAAGAACCCCGAGCCACTTCGCTATAAGGCCCGCCCCGGTAGCATTGAGTATAACTGTCCCCAGGACAATCATAAAGACAAAGGGTGTGATATATTCTGCTCCGTGTATGCCTTCAGCAGCGAGTTTGGATCCAAATAGCGAGGCGATACCAGCGGCTACTATTCCTCTAGGTCCGACCCAGCTGATAAATAGTTTTTCATTGGTTGTGAGGGCAGATTTTCGCGTACTGAGAAAGACTCCTATAGGCCTTAGTATAAAGATAACTGCTAAGAATAGCGCCCCTACCTTCCAGTCGAGCAATAGCTCTAAGTCTGCTATATTCATATTGGCAGAGAGCAAGATAAATAAGATGGCGATGAGCAAAATACTTATGGACTCTCCAAAATAGATGATCTCGTTCTTATGCGGCATATCTACATTACCTACTACCATCCCGAGTACAACTACTGTTAATAGTCCAGAATCAGGAACAAGCAAGTGTGAGCCTACAAAGGCAGTCAATACAAACGCCAAAGTAAACACCGTCAATAAATAATGTGGTACCCAATGTTTCTGAAGAAAAATCCTCAATAAATGGGCTAAAAAGAATCCAAGCGCCGTCCCTACCAAGGCAATCAACAAAAAGTGCTTAAATGCATCAGCCGTAAAAGCACCTCCTCCACCAAAGGCCGGACTATGGGTCAAGTGTATAAATTCGTAGACAAGAACAGCCGTCAAGGCCCCAATAGGGTCTATCAGTATGCCCTCCCACTTAAGTATGGCTGATATATTCCGTTTGAGCGGTAGGTTTCTGAGTATAGGCCCTATCACTGTTGGACCCGTAACGATGATCAAACCTGAGAACAAGAAGGACATATCCCAGTGTAAGCCAGTGATAAAGTGAGCCATAAGTGCACCTCCGATAAAGGTCACCAAGGACCCTAAGGATATCAGATTGATGATAGAAGGCCCTACGCCTTTGAGCTCATCTCGTTGCAAGGATAATCCACCCTCAAATAGAATGAGTCCTATCGCTAACTCCACAAAGTGAAAGAGGTGCTCTTTTGGGAAAATGCCTTTAGTGCCATTCCATACTGGCTCTAATAGCTTAGCACCATCTGCTGTCCACAACGTCGATAAGGGCCCAACAGCCAACCCAATAAGCAATAATGGTAAAATAGCGGGCACTTTGATCCGCCAAGCAACCCATTGCGCTAATATTCCCAAAATAATGACACCACCTAATTCTAACATTTTGAAGCGATTTTAAACTTAGACGAATATACTCAGATAGGCCTACAATTGCTTCCATTAGCACGTACTAATCAATAAGTTATAAATAGGAACTCTTTATAATGCTATTGCCGACTACTCATCCTCGATACACCCATTTTCAGAGGAATTGGGTACTCTATGTATGTGTAAAGACTACTATATATGGGCCTTTGTGGCATAGTTTCTGCTTTTTCTATATCGCGATGAATATCGAGAAAATAAATAGAAAACACTTTATGGAAACCGACATGTACTACCGTGTCGGCTATGGCCTCTCTTCCAAGATAGTGGGGTATTCCAATGGAATCTTTACTCTTGAGATAGTTCTAGGAAACAAATGGCCTAAGGACTTCAATGCTACCTCACAAGAGCTAGCCTATCTCTGGAGAAATAGTCACGAAGAACTACACAAAGCCATAGGCTGTAAGATATATATAATTGATGCTAGGACTTTTCCTTACAAGCAAGCCCTCTTACATAGAGGTGTCAAGCCGAACTATGATGCTAAGAAGGGTATCATATTCAGGAAAGGATATCTAAACTAGTTGAAAGAAAATTTTTATTGAGACTGAAAAAGGTTGTGGAGAAATTCACACCTTTTTTTGTTTTAAGAGCTATCGATTTCAGTTATTACAATAAAAAGTAGACCTTATCGTCAAAACCTACTTGACGTGCAACTCTCCTCACTAGACCTTATTATCATTTTCGCATTTTTTGCGTTGACCTTATTGATTGGACTCTATGCCTCTAGAAAGGGCAAAGGTACAGCCCAAGACTTTTTCCTATCAGGACGGGAGATGCCCTGGTGGCTGCTCGGCGTATCTATGGTCGCTACAACTTTCTCAGCAGATACACCCAACCTCGTTACCGATATCATCCGAACCAATGGTGTCGCCGGCAATTGGGTCTGGTGGGCTTTCTTACTGACCGGTATGGCTACTGTATTCATCTATGCCAAATTGTGGCGCCGATCCGGAATTACAACCGACCTAGAATTCTATGAGCTGCGGTATAGTGGGGGCGAGGCAAAGTTTCTCAGGATCTTCAGAGCTGTTTATCTCGGTGTCTTTTTCAATGTGATGATTATGGCCACTGTTCTGTTGGCAGGCATAAAAATCGGGGGTGTAATGCTGGGTCTCAGCCCTATACAGACAGTAGCTATCGTCTCAGTAGTTACGGTGAGTTATGCAATGATAGGCGGCTTGCGTGGGGTTATACTTACAGATTTCTTTCAGTTCTTTCTGAGTATGATAGGTATGGTGGGTGCTGCGATCTATATAGTGGGCTTGCCGGAGATTGATGGCTTGGCTAATTTAGTTGCCCATCCTCAGGTGGCTGGGAAGATAGATCTGTTTCCAGATTTTACGGATCTTAATGTGGCGATCCCACTTTTCTTTATACCGATAGCGGTACAGTGGTGGAGTGCTTGGTATCCCGGTGCGGAGCCTGGAGGTGGCGGCTATGTAGCACAGCGAATGCTCTCCGCTAGAGATGAAAAAGATGCTGTCAAGGCGACTTTGTTTTTTAATGCGGCCCACTATGCGCTGAGGCCGTGGCCTTGGATATTGATTGCCTTAGCTTCTCTTATTTTGTTTCCGGACTTAGCCAGTCTCAAGGAGAGCTTTCCACATATAGATGATAGTATATTGGGTCAAGACTTGGCCTTTCCTGCGATGTTGACAGTTTTGCCAGCTGGATTGGTGGGCTTGGTTATTGCAGCGTTGATTTCTGCGCTGATGTCGACGATCAGTACGCATCTTAATTGGGGAGCCAGTTATATGGTCAATGATGTGCACTTAAGATTTTTTAGAGGACCGATAGGTGTAACGACCTTGGGCAGCGGAAATAAACCAGAAACCGAATCAGGACTAAATCCTGTTATGCTAGGTCGTATATGGACTTTGATCTTGATGATTCTTGCGGCCGTGTTCGCCTTATTTCTGAGCAATGCATTACAAGCTTTCAATATACTGCTGCAGATCGGAGCAGGTACAGGCCTCCTCTTTTTATTGCGTTGGTTTTGGTGGCGGATCAATGCCTATAGTGAGATCACGGCAATGGTCGTTTCGTTTATCGTGGCGATTTACTTTGAGTTGTTATATCAAGGTAATATGGAAGCCTATATGAAAATGTGCATTGGCGTGGCCATTACGACGATTGCTTGGGTAGTCGTGACATTGATGAAACGACCTACCGATATGGGGCAATTACAAACCTTCTTCTCTAAGATAAGACCGCACGCAGGCGGGTGGCAACCAGTAGTCCAGAATATGATTGTCAAGGATACCTCGGGTCAGGATGGTTCTTTTGCACGGGAGTTGTTGATGATGTTTTTGGGTTGTGTGATGATTTATGCAGCGCTATTTGCGACAGGGTATTTGTTGTATGGGCAGTTCGATTTTGCACTTATAGCTATAACATGTTTTGTAGTGGGGTTTGTAGGGCTGAGGCAGTTGTGGGAATAAAGGTCTGAGATCGTTTGCATTAATGAAATTTAGGTAAGTATATTTTATATGTTAATGCATATACTATGAATAACCTAAGTGCCTTTGTAAAATCTAGGAGAAAGAAACTAAGCCTCACCCAGGTTGAATTGGCAGAGAAGGCCGGTGTGGCATTAACAGTTGTCAGAAAAATCGAGCAGGGTAAGAATACGCTTCAATTATCCAAAGTAAATCAGGTACTACATATGTTTGGCCATATTCTTCAACCAGTTAATCTCAAGGAATATGAGAAGAGCGGAGGTCAGATATAATAATCTTAGAGCAGGCGTCAATACCCCTCATCCTCCTCCAACTCCTTCACGATCTTAAAAATCAGATTAGATTCATAGCCACGACTCAGTGCATACTTAATCGCTTTATCTTTTCTTATAAGTTTGGGTTCGTTGTCAAGTTGGTTTACTTTTTTGTTGATGACTTCCCTCAGTGTATCGATATAGTCTTCTTCCTCTATTTCTGTCATCGCCTTTCTTATACAGTAATCTGAGATCCGCCGCGCATAGAGCTGTTGCTTGATTTTATTGCGGCCCCATTTTTTAAGACGAAACTTACCCCTAGCAAATGATCTAGCATAGCGCTCCTCATTCAGGAAATCCTGTTTGATAAGCTCTGTTATAATCTCCTCTAGATCGTCGCCATAGATTTTGAGAGAGATAATTTTTTGACGGACCTCTTGATGGCACCTGTCTTGATAAGCACAATAGCGCTTGGTTTTTTCGAAGGCTATTTCTTGGCTGAGCTTCAAAACGTCCCTAGATAGGCTTCAATGTTATTGATAATGTCTTCGCTAGGATTATGGCGCACAGCGTTCCAGCCCGCAGCTTTTGCAGCCACTATATTCTGTTCCATATCATCAATAAATAATATGGACTGCCCATCCTCTATGCCCAACTCTTGCTGTACATAAGCATAACACTCCGGATCCGGCTTACGATAACCTATCAAGTGAGAGTAGAATACTTTATCAAAGTATTGCTGATGAAAATCTGCGATGCCCATCTCCTTCTCCACCCGCCGATGGATGGCTTGCTCGTGTAGGTCATTGATATTGGACAGCATTGCGATATTGTAGTTGGTGGCCAGCTGCTCTACCATATCAAAGCGACTCTGCGGCAGCTCAGCTAATATCGAATTCCAAGCCCCTATGACATCTCTAATTTCTGCTATAGGTTTATACTGCTGCAGATGCCATAGAAAGGCTTCGGTATTAATCTCGCCTTTCTCATACCGAAACATCATCTGCTTAGTGTTCTCAGGAAGACCTTGAGAAAAGTCCGCGTCCAGCACATCTTGAAATGCCTTGTAGCACTTCGGATAGTCCAAATTGATAAGGATATTCCCGAAGTCAAAGATCAGTGTCTTTTTGCTTTGGTCGATCACAAGATGTTATTCACATTACACTTGTCAGAAACAACTTTAGCGACATCGTCGATTTTGATACGCTTCTGCTCAAGGGTATCTCTATCTCTTATCGTCACTGTATTGTCTTCGAGAGTATCGAAGTCTATTGTAATTGAGTATGGCGTACCTATAGCATCTTGCCTTCTGTAGCGTCTACCGATAGCATCTTTCTCATCGTACTGACACAAGACGTGGGCACTTAGTTTTTTGAATACATCCTTTGAGGCCTTGACCAACTCTTCCTTGTTCTTTAAGAGAGGAAGGACGGCGGCTTTGACTGGTGCGATGGCAGGGTGGAGCTTCATAACTGTCCTTGTAGATTCTTTGCCATCGGCATCTGGAACAGTTTCTTCTTGTAGCGTCTGACCTACTTGTGAGAGGAACATTCTGTCACAACC
>CALBWK010000112.1 GCA_937969415.1 uncultured Saprospiraceae bacterium
TCTATAAGCGATCAGTGATTAATGCGGAATATGGCTTTGACCTTAATCTCAATAAGAAAAACAGATTTACTTTTAATCAGGTCGGCATAAGTTATAATGACTACTCAATAGATAGGTTCTTTATACCTACTTTATTAAGCAACGAAGTATTGCTTAATAGTTTTGTAGATAACTTATTTACAGGACTATTATTTCGAGACTTAACTTATGTACATACTACAGAAAGAGGAACTAACAAGAGTAATTTCGCTTTTATATCCTCTCTAGAGCTTTCTGGTCTTGAGGTGCACTTAGCCAATTCCCTATCAAATCTAGTTTCTGGAAAATCAGCAGTCTGGAGACTTACTGGCGGTACCGAGTTTGAAAAAATGGTTAAGCTTGATTTTGAAACAGTATGGTATAGTCGAAAGAAAAAACTAGGACAACTTGCTGCTAGATTCAAAACAGGGATTGCGATTCCGTATGGTTCTGACAGTACAATTTCTTATATCAAACAATTTTTTGTTGGGGGACCTAGTAGCATAAGAGCCTGGAGACCGATGCACTTAGGACCTGGCACCTTTGTCAATAATGAATTTTTCTTTCCTACAAGTGAGACCATATTTTTCCAGAGAGGTGATTTCAATCTGGAGATGAATCTAGAATATCGCTTTCACTTAGCTTGGCTTATGGAAGGCGCACTATTTGTAGATCTCGGAAACATATGGACTCTCCAAGAAGAAACAGACCCTAATGGCAATGTCCTCAGGCCAGGCTCGCAACTCACCTCTTCATTCCTAAATGAACTCGCTATTGGGTATGGGTATGGTATTAGATTTGATTTCAATTACTTTTTGATTCGAGTTGATTTAGGGTTGAAACTGCGCTACCCTTCCAATGAGTTTAGCAGCCAGAATCCAGGCCCTCAAGTATCTCCGTCATCTAGGTGGATCAGCCCTAAAGGGCAGAGTTTAGGGAATATCAACATTGCAGTTGCGTATCCTTTCTAATCTGCTTACTACTTATTTCTTAAATAAAGATTTGCGACCTATCACCTTGCATATAGGACACTCGAGTGGGTCGTGGCGCTGAGCTGGGCAGTATTCTCGACCGAAAAAGATAATCTGCAGATGTAGCTTATTCCATAGAGAATCATCAAATAGTCTCTTCAGATCTTTTTCAGTTTGCTTCACACTTTTGCCATTGGTCAAGCACCAGCGGTAAGCCAAGCGATGGATATGTGTATCTACGGGAAAGGCAGGCACACCAAAGGCTTGGGCCATCACCACTGAAGCCGTCTTATGGCCTACAGCGGGTAGAGCTTCGAGCGCTTCAAAGGATTGTGGCACTTCCCCATTATGTTGCTCTAGGAGAATTTTCGACAAGCCGTAAATACCTTTGGACTTCATAGGACTGAGACCACAAGGTCTTATTATCGCCTTAATTTCTTCGACAGATAACTTTATCATTTCTTGAGGTGTATCAGCCTGAGCAAAAAGCAAAGGCGTGATCTGATTGACCTTCTTATCTGTACACTGCGCAGACAAGAGCACAGCAATCAATAGAGTGTAAGGATCTTTATGATCTAAAGGGACAGGTGTCTCGGGATACAACTTTTCCAAAGTATCTCTTACAAAAGCGACCTTTTCTGCTTTATTCATAGCTCCAATAAAAATTCCAAAGTATCGATATCATCAGCATAATCATCGAGGGCAGGCTGTTGCGCCTCGCCAAAATCAAATACTTTAAACTCATCAACTGGTCTATCTGAAATAACGCATTGAATTGCTTCTTTATGTGCTAATAGTTCAGATTGGATTGCTGGTCTATCATCGAAAAATGAATAATGCAGCGCGGCTATTCGACTACCTATATCCTCATTTTCTCTCATTACTAGAAAGTCATTAGTTAAGAAGTCATCCTTGTTGAGCAAGTACATAGCAAAATTATAGTCGTAGTTGTTTTTGTACTTATGATGATGAATGATGTCTCGATGCTTCTCAATTGCCGCAAAAATACGCTGTACATCAAACCCCTTTTCTAAATACAACTTTGACACATTTCTGCAACCTAATCCGAAGTAAGAAAATATATCCTTGCCTAATTTTTCTAATCGCTCTTCAGAAGTATCATTATAAACAACAGCAATACCGTTGCGGTTCATTCTGATAATATTGGGAACATTGCCAAAGTATTTCTTAAAATATCTTCCTGAGCTATCGCTTCCTGTAGCAATCACCGCCTCATAATCAGAGAGTCGCTCTACAAACTCAAATTTCTCTTGGCTCTGATCGTCATACTCCCCTAGAACAGAAAGAATATACTCTAGTAAAACTTGATCTCGTTCTGAAGCCTTTATTATGGCTTTGTGCCCAGCAACATAAGTGCATAATACATCGTGGAATCCAACTAGAGGAATATTACCTGCTAGCAGTAATCCGACATTCTTAGGCGATTCACTTTTTGGACTAGTGTAATCAGAGAGCCACGCTTTTAACTTTTTTTCATCAAGATAGGCTTTAGCAATTTCAATTGTGGCTTTCTGCACATTCTCTACTGTAAACCAAGGGTTAAGAACTTTTGCTTTCAAGGCAACATTTTCAGGAACTCCTCCTTGGCTCATTAATTGAGTACCGAGAGCTCCTAGTGCTGCTATCCGATTATTCAATTCCATATTACTGCTTAGATTTCTGATGGGTCACATAATGACGCCATTTATCTATAGTCGCTTGCATATCATCAGGTAGCGGCGTTTCAAATTTCATATACTCCTTAGTCTCTGGATGAATAAAGCCTAGCGATTGCGCATGCAAGGCATGTCTCGTCATCAATTTAAAGGCATTATGAACAAACTGCTTATATTTAGTAAACACTGTTCCTTTTACAATCTTATCACCACCATATCGCTGATCATTAAAAAGGGGATGATTATTAGAAGCCATATGCACTCTGATCTGATGCGTCCTTCCTGTTTCTAGTTTACACTTTATTAAGCTGACATAATATAGATCTTCGATAGTCTCATAATGCGTAACAGCTTCCTTTCCATCTTCGCCATCAACGTAGACAAACATCTTTTTACGTTCCTTAGGGTGCCGTCCAATATTGCCTTCTATAGTACCATTGGGAGGATCTAGACTACCCCAGATTATAGCTACGTATTCTCTATCTATAGTATGATCAAAAAACTGCTTAGCTAGATGCGTCATCGCGCTTTCCGTTTTTGCAACAACGAGCAATCCTGATGTTTCTTTATCTATTCTGTGTACTAATCCAGATCTAGTCCTGTCATTGCCTGGCAATGTCGGTAAGTTCTCGATCTGAGAGAAATAATGAACCAGACCATTAACAAGTGTGCCTGACCGATTGCCCACCCCAGGGTGCACAACAAGACCTGGCGGTTTGTAGACCACCATAAGATGATCGTCTTCGTATCGAATATCCAACGGAATATCCTCCCCTGCAGCCCATTCTTTCTCTTTTGGTTCTTCTGGCAAGACAATAACGATGGTATCCAAGGGTCGTACTTTATAATTGGATTTTATCTCGTTACCATTAACTAAGATGGCCTTGTCCTTTATGGCTTTTTGGATTCGTGATCTGCTGGCCTTCTCAAGTTTATTGAGCAAATACTTGTCTAGACGAATAGGTGACTGCGCTGGGTCGACTTCAAACCTATAATGCTCATGTAATTCTTTATCCATATCACCGTCGTAATCTTTACTCTCGTTATCTACCATTAAAAAGTATATTCTAAACCTAGATTGATAGAAAAATAGCCAACTCTATCTACTTCTGTTACAAAGCTATCTATGGGATATAAGGTAGTAAGGCCTTGTTCCGCAACAAGATATGAAGTCGATGTGCCTCCGTGAAAGCCAAACTTGACTACTCCTAAAATATTATCAATTAGGTAAATGGTTGTTCCTACTGCGATGCCATAAGAAAGCCCTAAATCTGACTCATCAAAGGTAAAACTGGAACCGCCCTCATCATCGAGAAATATGGTATTGGTAGAAGTATAGAAAACGTGAGGACCTACCGAAGCTTCTATATAGGGCTCTAACCCTTTGTAATAGAATGGTGCATATTGTCTATAGATAAAACGAGCCATAAACGAGCTGCTTGTTGTGGTATCTGTAAACTGATCGAAGCCATTGATTATCGTATTAGTCAATTCATCAAGTTTGTACAGCGAAAAAAGCAAGCCAAAATGTGCATATTGCTTAGAGTCCGATTGCGCATAGTAGGCAGCCGTGAATCCAAGCACATTTTTATTTAGAGACCTCTTGAAATCACTGTAAGGTAATAACGCATCAAAGGTCAATTCCAAAATCTTTACATCCTCATTTGTGATAATTTCCAAAGAATCACTACCCCGTGAAAGTTGCCTTGATTGTGACAATATATCGGATGTAGACAAGGTTGAGAGAACGATAAAGAATATTAGCTGTTTAAAATTCATAAACCTTAGGCTATTTGTCTGCCAAAGGTAATATTTTGAGTCACAACAAATTGAAGTCTATGCGCTCTGACAAAGATATAAAGTACCACTTGGACACACTATGTGCCAAAGACATACCATCTCCAGAAAATACACATTCGCACGTATTGCCGATTCACGCAACATCAGCGTTTACCTATGCCAGTATTGAGGATAGCATTAGTGTCTTCCAAGGCAAATCTGATGGGTTTGTATATTCTAGATATGGCAATCCGACAGTACAAGCTGTAGAGCAAAAACTGGCCTCCTTAGAAACCTTTGGCACAGAATACACGGCTGGTTGCATCTTGACCAGCTCTGGTCTTAGTGCAATATCGACAATGGCTATGAGCTTTGTCTCCCAAGGAGATGCAGTCTTAACTCAAGCCGATCTATATGGTGGGACTACAGAGCTGCTTAATAAGGTAGTTGCCAAATCAGGAGTCCAAGTTATAACAGTAGATCTAAATGACCTGGATCAGGTCGAAGTCACCCTTAAAGAGAATCCTAACATAAAGCTCATCTATCTAGAAACACCAACAAACCCTACACTTAAGTGCATAGATATCAAGGCAATAGCCAACCTTGCTCAGAAATATAAAGTCAAATCGGCCATCGATAATACATTTAGTACTTTCTATTTACAACAACCCTTTACTCTGGGAATAGATATAGTGGTTTACTCAACAACCAAGTTTCTTAATGGTCATGGGAATTCCATCGCTGGAGCTATAATCACCAAGGATAAAACCATAAGAAAACAAGTATGGGATGTTATGAAACTGATGGGAACCAATTGCAATGCGTGGGATGCGTGGTTATTGCATAATGGTCTCAAGACTCTAACACTCCGGTTAGATAAGCATTGTAACAACGCTATGGAAATAGCACAATATCTAGGAGCGCATAACAAAGTCAGAAAAGTAAATTATCCTGGCCTAGCTTCACACAGTACCCATTCATACGCTGTCAAGCAGATGAGACAATATGGAGGTATGCTGTCATTTGAAATAGATGGTGACTTCCAGAAAGCTGTAAACTTTATGAATAATACCAAACTCTGTGCTATAACTGCTACACTAGGAAATGTTGATACATTGCTATTACACCCTGCCAGCTCTTCTCATCTCAATATTCCTAAGGATATCAGAGAAGCAAGTGGTATAGAGGATGGCCTAATTAGAATGTCTGTTGGGATAGAAAATCCGAAAGATCTTATCAAGGATATAGAGCAAGCTCTAGCCTAGTAAGCAGAACCAGTTTCTGCACTTCTTAGTCCTAGTTCAACGAGTTGCAAGTTTTTGACTTCACCATTTTCACATTGAAATAAAAGCAGAGTTCTGAATCTATGAAATCCCTCATAGCCACAAGCGCCAGGATTCATATGCAGCACTGATAACTTGACGTCTCTTAATACTTTACATATATGTGAGTGGCCACAAATATAGAGATCAGGTTTTTCCTTAATGATCAGCTCCTTGACTCTTTTGGTATATCTAGGGGGGTAGCCACCTATATGGGTCATCAGTACTTTGACGCCTTCA
>CALBWK010000113.1 GCA_937969415.1 uncultured Saprospiraceae bacterium
CCCATAATAATGGATGCCCGGATCTACGACGAGTCTGCAAGCTCGCCACATCTCATAAGTCAATCTGCCGAAATCTTCATATGGCGTTGTATAGATTCCTGCTTCTTTGCCGAGGTATTCTGCATAGAGACCCCAGCCCTCGCCAAAGGCACTGAGATATTGTTTTTTCCGAAAATCTGG
Organism: uncultured Saprospiraceae bacterium; assembly: GCA_937969415.1. GTDB lineage: Bacteria > Bacteroidota > Bacteroidia > Chitinophagales > Saprospiraceae > RFSX01. The sequence goes on from CALBWK010000113.1 coordinate 181, forward strand.
TAGGTCTAGTTCTTTGGCCAAGCTGATCTGCAGGTGATGGCCCGGCACCGCTTCGTGCAATGTCAAAGAGGGTAGGACATATTTGGGCCGCGCTGGTAGGTTGTAAGTATTGACCCAATATTCTCCGGCTTTTCTACTTTCAAATGAGCCACCGGAGTATCTGCCAGTCGTATAGGTAGGTGCAATGGCTTCGGGTACCGGGTTGACTGTAAACGGGAGACTTGGCAGTTTGGTAAAATAGCGCGGTAGAATTTCTTGCGCCTTCATAGAGAGCCAAGCAGCGTGGCTGAGTAGCTCTTGTGGTGTCTCAGCATAGAATTGTGGATCGGTCCTCAGAAACTGTAAGAAGTCTGCAAAGCTACCAGCGTATTCTAACGCCTCAATAATATCCATCATCTCACCTTTTATCCGAGCTACTTCTTTATTGCCGAGTGCAAAGACTTCCTCAGGTGTCATTTCTAGCGTTGTATAATAGCGCACTCTTTGCTCGTAGTAACTTTTGCCATTAGTGCAGAGTCCTATACCGACTTCTTTTCTTGTTCTAGTCAGATAATCTGTACGCAAATACTTTTGGAGCTTATAGAAGCTTGGTTTTACTTGAGAGTCGATGAGCTCAACTAATTTGATATTAGCATCTGAAGGTAACTTGTCGTTGTCAAGCGGAACCCTCATAAACTGTAAGTCCTCTTCTATCAGTTTATTCAATATAGAAAGGCAGTTGGTGGCTATGAGTTGGGGCATCACTTTGTCCTCGCTGAGGCCTTGCTCCATAAGTTGGATCTGTTGGTCTATGTAGCGTGGGGTGTCATTAAGCAGGGAAGTATACTGAGCGATAGCTTCTTGCGAATTAAGTTTTTTTCCCTGTAAGGTATAGATCATTGAAGTGATAAAGCCTCCCTCAGCACTGAGTGGAAATAGGTGGGCTCCGTACAAAAGATTCTCTATTTCATCGTCTATAATCAATTGGAGTAGTTCTAGGTTGATAAGGTCTTGCTCTGACAGGTGAGATTTGTCTATGTGACCTAAGCTCTCTCTAAAACGCCTTTTCTCTTTGTATTTACCTTCCAAGTCATTAGGTGACAATTTTGGCCAAGTCCATAAGCTTTGCTCACTTCTTTCCGCTTGCATAGCGTGGTATTGATCTATCAATTGAGCCAGGGTCGACGCTTGTCCACTCACTGTTATGGCTGTCAAGCTGATGATTAAGAGAGTTAGGAGGTTCTTCATTAAGTTAAATATTTGCCCTTCAAGATAGTTTGTCAATGTATGACGTTATAATAAAAGAGATCTTTTCTGCTTCAATACTTATAAGAAAGTAGGCCTTCTTTACTTTCTTTGAAATAGATGAGACCATTGAGACAATCTTGATACTCTATAAGTAGGTGCAATTCTCCTTGACTCAGGTCATAGATAAATTCTGATATCCCCTTTTGTTTGGCCTCAAATTTCGTCCTTAATGTGTTGCCGTTATCTGCAGTGTAGGGTAGATGTACAAGGAATATTCTGTTCTGTATATGATTACGTACACCTCGACTTTGTCGTTCAAAAAAGAATTGTATAAGATCTTTTGTGGGTGGAAGGTGGCCTTGTTCTGATCTGAACGATTTAGGCAAAATTGTACTCTTTATATCAAATCTCAATTGCTCGTGGCCTAGTAGCTCGACATCCCATTGTTGATCTCGTGGATTAGGATTTTTGAGGACTTTAGATTGACTGTAGAAAAGATATTCATCACAGCGAGAGCATTGCCAAAGGAACCATCTACGTCTCAGATAGTTTTGTTTTATTATCGAGAGTTGTGTGATGCTATTGTTGAGCTCGTCTAGGGAAGCTTTATCAAATATGTTTACAAGAGCATCGTCCTTATCATTTTGGACTTTAGCCCAGTTGAGTGGGATGGTAGGCGCGACCTCATTAAGATGTCGACTTAGAGAGTTGTATTGTGCCTTATACATTTCACAGGAATTGGATAACGGCTATCTAGCATGTCCTACCTTATCAGTGTCACGTTTCCTTTTTTCTGAACACCGTCACAGCCTTCTATTATGAGTTCAATATAGTAAGCATAGACTTCAGGGGGTGCATTTGTGCTGTTAAATGTTCCATTCCACCCAGCTCGATTAGTATTATCATAAACCAATTGTCCCCATCTATTGTATATCCTGAATACACCAATTTCTATTTCTCCTTCTAGATCTGCAGGTATGGCAGGGGCAAAAAAGTCGTTGTTGCCATCTCCATTAGGAGAAAATAGATTAGGGAAGAGTAAGTCCGTATCTATTTGTTCTGGTATGGAGAGGTCTCTTACTTGGATATCCGTACAACCTGTAACGTCATTGGATGCAATAAGCTGAATAGTCTGTGTGCCAGGATCTCCAGTTAGAATTGGGTTTTCAGTTGTAAGTACAGTGCCATCGTCGAGTAACCACTCAAACTGATTGGCACCGACAGAGTTGTTTTGTAACCTGATCCTACCGTCACAAATATTGAGACTATCCAAATTAATAAAGTTAGCTTCAACTGAACTAAGCTCTATTGGAATAGAGTCTATGGTCGTGCAATTACCATCTGTTGACTCAAGTATAAGCTTTACAAAAGTAAAGTCATCTTGTAGGTCCGTCTCATATATGTGGGTGACAGGTGATTGGTTTTCTAAAGTGGTTCCATCACCAAAGTCCCATATGATTCGGCCTATATTCATAGTGTCTTGTAGGTCAAAGGTGACTGTCTCGTCCAGGCAAATAACATCTTGATCTGATACAATTTCTCCTGATGATCCCGATAGCGTGATAAATTGAGTAAGCGTATCCGTACACCTCCTGTTGTCTGTAACAATTAGCTGTATCTCATGAATGCCTACTCCAAAATCATTGACAGGGGATGCAAGTATGGAAGCATCATCTGCTCCTAGCTGCCACTCATAACTCAGGTCTTCATCTATAGTACAAGGCATAAAGGCCACCTGCGCAGGTGCACAGATAAAGTCTAGAGTATCTATATCAGACATAAAACAAACCTCTGGTGCGGGAAAAACAATTATTGTTGTATCCAAGGTCTCATTACAGCCTCCACCTATCTGCTCGTAGGTTAACGTGACGGGTAAGTTGCCCTCCACTTCAAAGGTGTGTCTCGTCTCACTGCTGTCTACAATTTCTACACCATAAAAATCCCATTGAAAATTAAATAAATGTGATACATCAATACTATCAAACACAAAGAATTTTCTATCATCTCCTTCACATAATATTCTAGATCCCACAAAGTCTAATCCAAATCGTGGCTCAAAAGTCCGTACAATTTTTGTTAATGTATCTCTACAGCCAAATGCATCCTCTACGCGTAGACTCACCTCTATAGAGTCCATCTTATCAGGGGATATATCTGACTCATCAAATGTATAAGTAGGCATAAAATCGTTAGAGCCAAAACTCCAATCCCAAGCTACTATAGTCGTGTCCGAGGTCGTCACATTTTGTATTTCTTTAGAGTAAGGAAGGCAGACTAAGGAATCGATAATAAAATTCGGGTCCACTCCATAAGCTGTTATTCTATTGGTTGTTGTGTCAGAACATCCATTGATATCTTGGACAATGAGTGTGACCTCTTGCTCTCCAGGCGCAAATCTATGCTCTAGGATGGGCTCATCTGTGACTCTGGGACGCTGATGCTCAAATTCCCATCTATATCCTTGATGACAAGATCCGAAGACATTGGCAGAGGCTGTTGCATCTAAGAGAATGGGTACAGAGTCACAGACAACATCTGGAATCGTAAAGTCAGCTACGGGTTTTTGGATATAGACTGTTGTGCTGGTCGTATCTGCTGGGCAACCGCTTGGCGTATTTTGTGCTGCAAGTAGAATGGTATGAACACCCGGTTCTAAGATTTCAAATTCCAGATTTTCTGCCGTAGATATAACCTCACCATTATATATCCACTCTAGTTCTGTTGCATTGTTAGACTGACTAGAGAGTTGGACAAGTTGTGGGTCATCACAAGAAATTTCGTAATCCAAATGAGCACTTGCCCCTTCTACTTCGTATGTTCTTAGAGGACCAGACCTTAGTTCAATGTCGAATAAATCTAAGCTAAAAGTCATTTCAAATTCTCCAGGCTCATTGAATATATGTAAGTAGGACAAATCTCGCCAACAATAATTAAGCCTTTCACCATTCATATAGACATTTCTATCTATGGGGTTGGGAGAACTGGTAGGTACAAGTAGACTATCATTTACGCATATTGTATTACCTGTATTGAAGACCGTCAAGGAGTCTCTTTCAAAGTCAGGAAGTGTGTCATTACTTGTTATAGTATCGGTACATCCTACGATAGTGATATATCTTATAATTGCAGATTGTATGCATCCATTGTCATCTTCGATCTCTAAGTTAACGGGGAATACACCGCAGGTATCGTATTGATAAGAATGCACAACCGTACTGTCCAGGAAGGTCATCGATGTACCATCTCCATAGTCCCACGATCTCCTGACGATGCGGCCTTCAGATTGACTAAAGTCGGAGAACGTAACATTTGCAGATAGGAAGCCCCAAGTGATATTTGGAATGAAATAAGCTTCGGGAAGCCTGCTCACAAATATATTTTCAGTCTTAGAAGTACATCCTATTTGAGAAGTGACTTCTAAGGTCGTCACCAAAGTATCAGAAACCGGTATATAAAAGGAATCTCTTTCTGTTTCCAGCCCTTCTAAGTTAAGGGTGGAGGTAGCTACGATAGAGTCATTCCACAAGTACGTATTATGGGTGCCGACATTAGCTGTTAGAATTTTATCTGTTGTATCGCTACAGAAGATTGCAGGTTCGATGGTAAAGTCTGAATCTGGTATTTCTATGAATATATTGATCGTTGTATCTGACTTGCAATTTTCATCTAGAAATGCTTCTAATAAAATCGGCTTAAGCCCCGGCGTATAGAATGCAGAGGTAATTTCTGTCTGCAAGCTCTTTTTTAATGTGTCGCCCCAAGTCCATTCGTATCTGTTGGCCAACGTATTGGTAAATGCGGTAAACTCCTGACCTATACAAAGGCTGTCTGGCGCTATGATATCTATTGCGGGTGGGCCTATTTGAATACTCAGCTCATTAGTCACGATACAGCCTGAGGGAGAGCTAATCGTCAGTGTCACCATATAGATGCCGAATCTATCATAGGTGACATCACCTGCATCATAACTGGTACTTGTCATCCCATTACCGAAGTCCCATTCATAAGTATATCTAGGGTCTTGAGGTTTGTCTATCTGATAAGAAAAAGTGGAGGGTTCCGTACAAGGGACTTCACCGACAGGTGAGATGGTTGCAGTCAAATCTTCTGCTTCTATAAAGTCTTCAAATCTGAAGATGTTTCTACAATTAGCTGGTGTAGTAAAAGCTTCTATAGAAAGGTCAAATACGCGAGCGAGGTTATAGGTATGCATCAAGTCATTTCCTTGTAACTCCGCACCATCGCCGAAAGTCCACTCGAGAGAATCGATAGTAATCCCATTGGCTTGAGTGATGTTGGTATTGAATTGTACATCTAATGGAATGCAACCAATATTGACATCAGAGATCAAGTCAAGTGTGATTTCAGGAAATACACTAATAGTTAGCGTACCTATCTGAGCGCCATTAGGGCCTTCCCTCAGACTAACTGTATACTCACCTGCATTGGTATAAGTATGATTTGGGTTCTGGTCACTAGAGGAAGTGTTGTCTCCAAAGTCCCATAGCCACTCCTGCAGTTGTGGACCTTGAAAATTGACAATTAGTGGTATGCATCCTTCAGTTACATCTGCTGATTGCGCAACCAGCCATACACTAAATGCACACAATAGAACTGTTGTATAAATTCTTTTCACCTACTGTTTCATTCGTTTGTTACTGTATTTTATCTACTTGAAGTTTTTTTATCTGATTAATGTAACATTTCCTTTCTGAGCAGTTTCTCCACATCCTGGAGTTTCTACAACTATATAATAGGCATAGACCTCAGGAGGCGCCAGTTGTCCATTGGCATTGCCGCCCCAGCCATCTGGATTGGTGTTGTCATAAATTAACTCCCCCCATCTATTAAATATGTGGAAAGTATTAATCCTTATCTCATCTGTCACACTACTTATGTTGACCGGCATAAATCTATCGTTGTTACCATCACCATTTGGTGAAAAGAGATTGGCCATTTCAAAGGCAGGCTGACTGGTCGCAGTACTTTCAAATGTACTGCTGCATCGACCTGTGGAGTCTATCGCTGTTAATGTAATTGTAGTTGCCCCAGATAGGTCATTGTAAGGAAATTCTGGATTGACTTCTGTACTTGTCAATCCATTACCGAAGTCCCATAAGTACTCAGCAGCTTCCACAGAGAGATTGGTGATAGTTGTACCCCCACATTCAAATTCAAACATAGCCGTGATTCCACTGATGTCAATTGATAGGGTATCTGTAACATCGCAACCAAGTTCTTCCGAGCTCGCATACAGACTTATAAGGGTAGGGTACTCAGAGTAAGTGTGGGTGACTTGTGGCGTATTTTCTACAACATTTCCATCACCTAGATCTATTCGGTATTCTGTTACATTCTCGAGATTGGTAACTTCTATATTGAGTTCATCACCTATGCATAAGACGTCCAAGTCAGCCGTAAAGTCTGCAGCAGGGCCGACGAGTGTATAGCTGTACGTAATCGAATCTGCACAGCCTAAGGAGTTGATAACTTTAAGCGTAACATCGTGATCACCTCTACCAAATCCGATAACAGGATCTGGTATTTCACTTGTCTGATCATTTCCAAAGTCCCACTCAAAAACAAAACTTCCATTATTGAGGCTAGGGTCTGAGGTGAATTCTATTTGCCTTGGATAACAGATAATATCTAGATTATCGACATCAGAAACGAAATCCGCATCAGGTTGTGGTGCAATGATCATTACCTTATTGACTGTCCCACCACAGTTTCCATTTCTGTGGAGATAGTTCAGTTCTATGTCTACTCTCCCATCTTCTGTAAATGCAAAAGTAACAGAGTCTCCAGTAGCTGTGCCTTGATCACCAAACTGCCACTCAAAATTGTAGAAGTCGATAATGCCAGCAGTATCAATGACTGTAAATGTAACCGGCTCTCCTTCACAAGCTCTAGAGTTGGGTTCTGATTGTATAAAGAAATTGGGTTCAACAATTTTGATGTACTCAGTTATCGAATCTCTACAACCTAAAGCATCCTCTACTTTAAACTCTACACGTATAGAGTCACCAAAACCTGCATCAATATCCAAGCTATCAAAGGTGTAAAATGGATTTTGGTCAGCAGATCCAAAACTCCAATCCCACGAGACCAGAGTCGTATCAGCAAATGATAGATCCAAAAGTTGCTTCGGGTAAGGTAAGCAAGTGACAGAGTCAAGATTTGTCAATGGATCGATTCCGTACACATTCGTAAATCTTGAAGTGGTGTCCTTACATCCATTGATGTCTTCCACAACAAGTGTAATCTCTTGGCGGCCCCTAACAAAGGTGTGCGGGAGAGTGTCTTCTTGAGTTTCTCTAGGTCTTTGATTTTCAAATTTCCACAGGTATCCTTTATGGCAACTGTCAAATACATCAAGACTGGCACTTGCATCCAGATCATAAGGAATATTATCGCACATTTCATTCGGTATCGTGAAGTCTGCTACAGGTATTGTGACATAGACTGTTTGAGAAATCGTATCGGATGGGCAAGGGTCTTGATTGTTTGTTATCAATGAGACTTCGTGCTCACCTAAATCTGAGAAGGTATGCGTAAAGCTTCTATCTGTTGATAATACTTGTCCTTCGTAGAGCCACGTGTACTCTTCCGCATCTATACTTCTTGTACCATCAAAGTCAAAAGTATATGGGTCATCACAACTGACACTGTGGGACATTATAGATTTTGTACCCTCTATGACGACTCGTGCTTCAAAGATGGTATCAATTAACATACCTCTGAATTCTGCAATTACATCAAAGGGGTAATCTCCTGGATACTCAAAAGCATAGCTGACAAAATCAGCAGACCAACAATGGTCGAATCTATCGTCATCAGTATAAATATGGAAATCTATAACGGGCGGACTAAATCTAGCTTCTAATACATCTCCGGCACAATTTATTCCATCTACACTTGTCACTACCACAGGAGTGCCTTGAATGGTGTCTAGACAAAGAATGAATATCTCGACAGATTTAGACACGTCAACACATCCTTCCGAATCCTCCACTGCCAGTCTAACAAAGCTGGGACCACACTGTGTAAATGTATGTGTATGGATGGTATCATCAGCTCCAAGTACTAGCGGTGGTGTGCCGTCTCCATAACGCCATACCCGCCTGACGATATCGTTTTCTGAATTGCTAAAGTCTTCAAATGTGACATCTAGTGAATTAATACCGATTATCGTATCTGGAATAAAGTATGCTTCAGCCAATTCATAGCCAAAGGATTTTGTCAATGAATTGATGCACCCTGAGCTCGATACAGCGGTTAAGGTTGCAGTAATCGAATCCGGTAGATTGATATAGAGGGAGTCTCTTTCAGGAAACCCTGGTACATCAATGAAAGGGTCTGTATTCAGCGTGTCTGCACTATTATTCCATATATAATATTGATGGTTGGGATTGTTCGCGATAAAGCGTTTTGGAAGATTGTCTCTGCAAAACTTAGGTGGGTCCATCTGAAATTCCACGTCAGGCTCTTCCACAAATATTTGAATGATAGTATCTTTAAAACAATCACTCCCATTGGAAGCTCTAAGCATTATGTCATAGACACCTCCACTCGCGTATCTAATTGTAGGCTCTGATCTAAAGCTTCTGATAGGTGGATTTCCATATCTCCAATCAAAAGCTTCTGCAACTGTATTGTTGACGATAGTGTATTGTTCATTGACACATAAAGTATCAGGGATATCCACATCTATAAGTGGTTCGCCGATAATCAATCTGACCACAGAAGTATCAACGCATCCCGCCGCAGTAGTGACGACCAGTTCAGCATCATACTTTCCTCTATCGGTATAGGTTACAAGTCCAGGAGAAAAATCTCCCGAGCTAGTGCCATTTCCAAAATCCCAAGTATATGTTGTTCCTGTTCCTTGGGAACTCTGATTGACAAATTCTATCTGAGCAGGTACATTGCAATCCACATCAGAACTGACAGTAAAGGCAGCCTCTGCATTTTCGGTTCTTACCTGATCCGTAAATTCGATGGTCTGATCACAGTTAGCTATTTCTGTTTCTAGTTTTACAAAAACGTCAAACCTATTAACGGAGGTATAGACGTGATTGGCATTTATTCCTTGATCTGTTGCACCATCCCCAAAGGTCCACACAACTTCATCCAATCTTAGGTCGGTATCTATGTTGACGTTTGCATTGAAGGCAACCTCTAAGGGGACGCAACCTGTGCTTGGTGTTGAAGTTATTGTTACATCTGGTTTTTCGTAGATAGTTATGATTACTGTTCCTATTTCTGGACCACTAGGACCTTCGCTTAGTGAAACTTCGTAGACACCAGGTGTGACAAATTGATGGGAAGGATTCTGCAGCGTAGAGTTGGCGCCGTCTTTGAAATCCCAAAAGTAACTGCTCAATGAATTACTTGAGAATTCTACCTCTAGCCCTACACAGCCTCTATTCACATTGGCGGTCTGTGCTTGTCCATAGTGTAAACTGATAATGACCAGTAAACAACTTGCTATAAAATTGAAGTGTGTTCTTTTCATAATCAATATGGTTTATGATTGGAGTTTTCATAGTTACTAGCCATTAATTTGAATTGGCCATTGGTAAATCCACATTTGCAAGGATAGGCAGACATAATGTTGCCGACTTGAGGTTGATAATAGACTTGCTGAGGATCACGCAATTCATGTACAAACTCACAATTAATCACGAAATCACTCATCGGGATGAGTTCTGGAAGTATATCACTTATAATATACTGTCCCGCGTTGCCTGCATAAGCACCAAAGGGGTCGCTTGGTGTATCGCAAATACTGTCATTTTTTATAGCACATAATGGGTCATCTACAATCTCTATGTCATCACCATGGTAGGTGTCTGTTAAGCCAAGAAAGTGCCCTAGATGGTGAGCTAGCTGCCCGGCTAGACTAGATCTACATTCGGCAGAGTCCATCTCAAGATAGATATCATTGCCACCTTCTTTATTGATGCCATAATAGGTGCTTACACCGCAAGAGGCTCTAGGGATATTCCCAAGGATATAGACATTGAGCCTTCTGGGTTTGCCCCATAATACTCTTAGCTCTGTGAGCCGTCTCTCATCTACGATATTATGGAAGGTATAGTTTTCGAGAATGTTAATCTCACAAGCAGAAACAGAAAGACATATTGGTTCAAAGAAGCTGCTCACTTCTGTCATCAGATTTTGGACATCACTATTAGTTAAGTAGGGTTGTCGCGTAATCGAGTCTACAGATAAATGAATAAATAAATTGAAATTTTTATCTAGACAAGGTAACTGAATGTTACGTGTATGTAGTCCTTCTTGTGCGGAGCCCAAAAAGCACATACTGAGAAAAAAGATTGCAGATATAATTCTCATAATTAATGATTGTTCTATTCTTAGAGTCTTGGACAAATTTGTTTTACTTCCACCTTGGCTTTAGGATGCTTTACTAAAATTTTGTAGGCGCCTATCTCAAAGCCACCTACGCTATTGTTATACTCTGCAGCGGTTGATACGGTCAGATCAAAGGCACCGAATATGTGCCAGTCTTTGATATGATACCCCAGAATAAACTCTAAGGCATCACCTAGTCTATACCCTAAGCCCAAATCAAAGTCACTTTCCCCAAAACCATAGGTGCTTACTAATTGTAAGGCAAGATTGGTAGCCTTATTAGCTGTGGAGTAAATGATGCGCGGTTCTAAGGACATTTTTTTGTTGACGATATAATTCAATGAAGTGTGTGCATTGACTCGGAAAGGAATCAGATCTCTAGTATTCGTCCCTGATAGTGAAGCATTGCTTTGGCTTGCTAGAAAATGATAGAAGCCAGTGCCTATTTCAAATCTTGTCTGTTTGTTGAGTTGACTTTCAAACTTGATACCTACATTGACATCATTAGCAGAGGCATCGTACAGTTGCAATAATTGACGATCTGTATCATTCATAGTGCCTCCAGTGAGAGTCGTATTTGTTCTCAGATTGGACGGATCTGAGCGCCTCATTACACGTCCATATTGCACACCAAGCGTGAAGATGTTTTTATACTTTTTGTCTAAGGCTAGATGGTAAGCTGCAGTTCCAGTCATACGAGTAGAACCAAAGCTGAGATCTCCTGAGGTATCTGTATCTAAGGCAAAGCCTAGTGAAAGCCAGTGATGGTCTCTTAAACCTACAGGGAGATTGACTTCCCCAAATAATCCTTGTGACTTAAATCCTTGATTGAAAAAACTGCTGAATTGGTCTCTATAAATGGCTCCTATCTTGTAAGTGCCTAAGAAATCTCCAATTTTAGCAGGATTGAGCACTTGAGGTGCGGCAGCGTAGTTGGTATAGTGTAGATCTTGAGCATAATAGTTACTTAAACCAAATGCACTGATTAATATACATAGTAATAGACGTTTTGTCATAGATTGAGTTGTTACTATATTAATTTCTCCTAAGGAGAAAAAGTCGCTTGTTTTCTTTTAAAAAAGGAGCTGTACTTTCACTAAAAATAGGAAATTCTTACAACTCGATTTCTATTTATGACCATGAACAAAACGTAGTTAATGTCCACGACACAAAGACCCGGCCTATACATAATACCCCATAAAATCAAAAAACGATGCATCGAGTGTGCAGAAAATATCTCTGAGGGTGAATTAATTGAGCTCTGTCCCGTGATTATTTTAAGCCCTGAGGATACGGAGCTCATCCATAAGACGAAGTTACACGACTACTATTTTGTCTGGGATATTGAGACCAAGAGCTCGGCTATAGCCTTAGGATTTGGCTCCTTGTACAACCACTCCGATACACCCAATGCAGAATTTGAGCTGATGGTAGCAGATCAGATGATACGCATATACGCCTTAAGAGACATCCCTGCTGGAGAAGAAATTTGTCTAGACTATATGGGTCTAAAAGATACCGAGGCTACCTTATGGTTTGATCCTGCTTAGCTTATCGTGGTCTTATGGTATCCGTTAAGCTAGACACTGAGGCGACATTAAAAAAGCCAATTACAGGAGACCCATCCGAACTTGTAATATTCGTTGGGGTATTGGCTGCGGGGGTAGCGAAGATGCCATTATTACTATTCTGCAACTCATCTCTAAGTACCTCTAGAAAGAAAAAAGCCTCGTTAGATATAGAATGAATTTCTACACGAATCTCATCGCCAACTTGCCACGGGATTGGTGCAAAGTTTTCATCTACAGGATTATTCAATTCTTGTACAGGTTGTATAAATACTAATCCATCGACCTCAGCTCCCGGACCAAAAGCAGCATCAAAAGCAATGTTGAGCTCTACAGGATCGTCTAAGTATTCTCCATTCTTGAATGTCTTTATCCAATACGTGTTACCTAATCCTGGTAAGTCGTTGGCAAAGAAATTACAGTAGATACCATCATCTGCAAACGGGTCATTGACCCTTAATTCCTGTTGGATAGAGTCTATCTCTGGTACAGGAAACTTTGTTGTTGAAGCAGAATATGTAACACCATTGAGCTCGATGTTAAGGTCGTATGTTGTGCCAGAAGGTTCATTAAAGGATTCTGCATCCATACCAACAGAGTAGGTGCCAACATTGTCTGTTGGGACCATATCATATGCATTACCTGTGCTAGTTGTTATTGTGACAACAGCTTCATCGAGGCCTTGTACTCTCATAGAATCAAAATAGGCTTGACTGGCCGAGAGCCTCACTTCCCAGTCAGTAGGTATCTCAGCTATCCACGCATCCACGGTCACAAGTGCTGGAGCTTCATCGAGTGTCACATCTATAGGGTCTTCGCATCCTTGCGTCAGGCAAAGTACGAGAAAGGCAAATAGGTATATGGCGTATTTCATCTTAGTTGAATTTGAAGTTGTAAGAAACGGAAGGAATAAAATTACCGATTACAGAAAGTCTATTGGCTTGTGTCTGCACTAGTGGTCCCGATGTACCCTCTGTTGGGCTAAAGAAGATTGAGAAAGCATTTCTGCGGCTGTAGACATTGTATACTGAAAAGACCCACTCACCATACCATTTTCTTCCGGGTGCTTTTTTTCCTTTTCTGGTAGCCCCAAAATCCAGTCTGTGATAGTCTGGTATGCGGACATTGTTTCTAGTGCCATTGGCATTATAGGGAACAACATATCCTTGTATCTCATATCTAGAGGTAGGAAAAGTGGTCGGTGTTCCTGTGACATAGGCAAAGTTGCCACTCAGACTCCATTTATCATTGAGCTCATAAAAGGCTGTTACACTGAGGTTGTGAGTCTGGTCAAATCGAGTAGGGTACCACTCATTATTGTTGATACCTTCGATTCGATTTTCAGTCCTTGCTAGCGTATAGCTGACCCAACCTGAAAAGTCGCCTTTATTCTTTTTGAGCATTAGTTCTAGACCATAAGCTCTGTTCTCTCCATCTAGGAGGTCCGCTTCTATTGTCGCATTAAGCAAGAGGTCAGCGCCATCGATATAGTCAACGATGTTTTGAATTTTCTTGACATACACCTCGGAGCTAAACTCATAAGTGTTATCTCTAAAGTTCTTAAAATATCCTAAAGCAATCTGGTCAGCCAAGAGGGGCTGGACGTTATTGGTTGCTGGTGTCCAGATATCAACCGGTGTAGAGGCTGTGGTATTAGACACTAACTGTATATACTGGGTGGTTCTGTTATAAGAAGCCTTCAGAGAGCTGCTTCCATTAAGTTGATATTTCAGAGCGAGTCTAGGCTCTAGGTTTAAATAAGTCTGGATAGACTCCCACTGACCAAAGGCTGTTGTATCAATTACAGGCTTCCTTTGTCCAGCTGGCGCTTCTCCTATTCGGAATGCATCACCTGCTCCCGTAAAGTTGAAGTGAGATAACCTCAACCCATATTGCATACTCAAACTGGAACCGAGATCTTGCTCGTTTTCTACAAAGAGTCCGCTCTCGATGGCATATTTTTCATCCAGACCGATATCTGCACTTATCCCTTCTGAGACACCAACTGCGTTACCAGGCTGAAATTCATAGACAATAACTTGTCCACCAAATTTGATAAGATTTTGAGGATTGAGAAACCAAGTGAATTCTGGTTTTGCACTATAGTTGATGATTTTTGCATCCCAGTCAAAACGATCAAAGGCATCCTCTCCAAAGCTAATCTGATAGTCATAGTTACTATAGAATAAAGTGAGATTGGCAAACAATCGATCACTGAAAAGGTGATTCCATCTAAGTGTGGAAGTTGCATTACCCCAGTTAAATCCTGCTGCAGCACCAAAAGAAAATCTGTCTCGGCCCAAGTAGCCGGATAAGAAAAGTCTATCCTTATCGCTAAACTTATAATTGGTTTTTAAGGTCAGATCATAAAAACTTAGGCCTGTATCGCCTAGATCGTCCGAAAGAAATGGCTTGGCCAAAATATCAATGTACGACCGCCTTCCCGCAATGATAAATGAAGACTTGTCCTTGACAATTGGCGCCTCTACAGAAAGTCTGCTGAATATCAATCCCACACCTCCATTGACCGTTAGCTGCTTGTTGTTACCTTCTTTCATTCTCACATCAAGAATAGAAGAAAGACGGCCACCATATCTAGCTGGAATACCTCCTTTAATGAGCTTCACATCTTTGACAGCATCTGGATTAAATACAGAAAAGAATCCAAATAGGTGTGAGGAGTTATATACGGGTGCCTCATCTAATAAGACTAGGTTTTGATCGATAGAGCCACCTCGGACATTAAAGCCTGTAGCACCTTCACCTACTGTGCTCACTCCTGGTAGCAACTGTATTGATCTGATGATTTCAACTTCTCCGAGAAGAGATGGCATTTTTTTTATCGTCGAGATATCTAGTTTGTTGACACTCATTTCTACTTGAGTGACATTATCATCTTCTGGTTCTGCGGTGATGACTACTTCGTCGATGGTTGTTGCTTCTTCTGATAGCTCTATGTCGAGTGTAACATTATTGCTTAGATCAATCTTTTTGACGGTAGAATTAAAGCCTAGATAGGCATACTCAGCAGTATATTGACCAGGAGGTAGTGTAATGGAATAGAAGCCGTACTCATTACTTGTTGCACCATCACCTGTCTCCGAAATGTATATCGTCGCTCCTATAAGCGTTTCCCCACTGCTACCGTCTTTGATATAACCTTTGAGGCTGTATTTCTCTGCTGCCTGAGCACCTACTTTAAGAGGTAGGAGCAAGCTGACACAAATGCAGAAAACTAAACTTCTTAATACTGTCGTCATAAACCTGATGTATTTAACCAACCGCAAAACTAAGACGGACTGTGACTAGTCATAGCGTCTTTAGATAAAACGTTCGTTAACTCCTACAAACGAGAAGGAAATAGGTTTAATAGTAAGCCCAATTAGCGATTTGAAAGCTACACTTACATATCCAGAAATAGTCTAACTATATGATTGTCAGAGCTTAGTAAGGGTACATTTCAAAGCAGTACCAATAGGATTCTAGTTTAAGGGTAATTTCTATAGAAGTGGTTATTTACCGTGGTAAGCTTGATTATGCACAAGTGTCTTTCCACAACTTGCACAAGCTTCTGCTTTACCTGATCCACCTTTGCATCCATCAGTACACACAAAGTGCCATACACCTTGAGCATTTTGAGGTGGTTCTGGTTTTCTAGCTGGTGGCTGCACGCCGGGTTGACCCATAGGATTAGAACGTGGCGGTGCGCTGCTGATAGCACCTTTCATTATAGGATTGGTAATAGATCCAAGAGGCGCCATACCATTATTGACTCTTGTATTAGCTACACCTGCTGGTGGTACGTCTACTTTTGGCTTAGCTTTGTTGTCTGCAACCTTAATAGGTGTATTGATTGTCGTCGTCTTTGCTGTCGCAGTGTCTGCAGTTGCTGCTTGATCTCCTTTACATCCTATGATGAAGAGGCTCAGACAAGTTGCTATGATAAGTTTGTACATATCCTTGGATTTATAAGCAGCAAAAATATGTCAAAATTTCACATATTTCTTATTACTGACTCTGCGGTTACCAAGTTATAGTGATTTTGCCTATTGATTGACGTGACTCTAGGTATTTATGGGCTTCGGCAATCTCCTCAGGCTTGTAATTTTTGGACATAATCGGCTTGATGATGCCTTTTTCAGCCATATCCATCACCCCCGCAAAGATGGTTTTGAAGAGTTGTGGCTTGTAATCAGCTATCCTCAACATATTAACACCTATCATGGAGCGGGAGCTCATCAAGAATTGTAAGGGGCTGAATATGCCAAATCCTGCCACGACGCCTAGGCTTTTGAGCTTCGTCCCACCTATCTGTGCGGCTGCACCAAAATTTACCATTGCGCCCCCTGGTTGTAAGAGTTTCCAGGCTTTCTTAAAGGTCTTTCCACCTATAGAATCAAATACCACATCGAGAGGGGCAGCTTGCCCCAGCTTATCTTGTATCACCCGAGCAAAATCATCCTTGGTATAGTCTATGGCTATATCTACACCATTGTCTTTGAGGAAATCGAGCTTGCCAGCTGAGGCCGTCCCGATAACCTGGCAGCCCTTATGTTTAGCAATCTGGGTTAGGATGCTGCCCACACCACCCGCAGCTGCTTGGATCAAGACTTTATCACCGGGTTGTAAACTGACACAGTGTATAGCGCTATAATAGGCAGTACACGCTTGTGTTGCTAGAGCAGCTCCTTCTTGATAGCTTAAGGAGGCAGGTAGCGCAGCCACGCCTTCTACCATAGTGCTGGCATACTCGGCATACCCGCCAAATCGTGTCAAGGCCGATACACGATCACCTACTTTATACTCAGTGACTTCACTACCGATTGCTGCAATATGACCAGCTACATCGTAACCGAGTACTGCGGGATTCTTAGGGGCATCAGGGTAGAGACCATTCCGAGCGACGACATCAGCAAAATTGAGTCCAAAGCAAGAACTTTTGATGACGACTTCTCTTGGCCCAGGTTGTGGTTGGGCTACTTCTTTGAGTTCAAAGGCTTGATCAGCAGTGCCGTATTTTTTGAGATAGATGGCTTTCATAGGGGCTAAGGTACAATATCCATTTACTGCTCAGAATTGTTTCAGGACACTTACTTGGCAAACATCTGTCCCAAGTCCTTAAAAGCCTTGAACTCCAAAGCATTGCCGCAGGGATCAAGAAAGAACATCGTGGCTTGCTCTCCGGGCTCTCCCTCAAATCGTATATAGGGCTCGATGACAAATTCTATCTCCGCTTTTTGGAGCCTTTCCGCAAGGGCTTCCCACTCATCCCAGGGCAACACAACACCATAGTGCGGCACAGGTACAGCGTGGCCGTCGACTTCATTGGTGTGATTGCTGTCTGCACTTTTGGGTTTGTAGTGGATGACAAATTGGTGTCCATAAAGATCAAAGTCTACCCACTGCTCAGAAGAGCGGCCCTCTGGGCAGCCCAATATATCTCTATAAAAGGCTCTCGCCAGTTGTACATCGTGAACAGGTATGGCTACGTGAAAGGGAGGAATATTTTTCTTGGACATCTTAAGACTTCGTTCTACTAAATTCAGAATTGGGATACCATTTAGGCCAATCTCTAGAATTAGCTAAGGTCTTGCCGATATCAAAATAGAGCGCGCCATCTTGAAGCATCCCTTCCATAATCCACTCGCTCGGATCGTATTCGTCAGCAGGTGCATGATAGCGTTCATTGATAAATTTGTCTCGGAACTCTTTAGCAAATTCTTTGCCTTTTGTCTTGTGATCATAAGCCCCTTCTGCATAGAGCGCTGGCACACCTTTCTTGGCAAAATTGAAATGATCAGACCTGAAGAAATAGCCCT
This sequence comes from uncultured Saprospiraceae bacterium, assembly GCA_937969415.1. Taxonomy (GTDB): domain Bacteria; phylum Bacteroidota; class Bacteroidia; order Chitinophagales; family Saprospiraceae; genus RFSX01. The sequence goes on from CALBWK010000113.1 coordinate 18,173, forward strand.
TCTCTGGCTCTTGCTCTGCGATGACATAACGGTCTTGTTTTTTGGCTGCCCGCTCAGCATAGTCATCCATCTCTGAGTGTCCCTTGCCAGTGATGGTAAGGTCATTCATTTCACCGATAGGATTGACGCCATCCATATTGAGATTGCAGACAGTCTTGTCCAGTGGGAAGATCGGATTCTCGACATAATATTCTGAGCCTAGCAGTCCTTGCTCTTCAGCAGTGACGAGTAGAAAGACGACTGACCTTTCTGGAGGGGTAGGTGTTGATTTGTAGGCTTCTGCCATAGCGAGAAGGGTAGAGACCCCACTTGCGTTATCGAGTGCGCCATTATAGATAGAGTCACCATCAACAACTTTACCGATGCCGATGTGATCCCAGTGTGCAGTGTAGACCACGTACTCGTCAGGATATTTTGTGCCAGGGATATAGCCAGCGACATTATAGGAGATGCATTCTTGATGCTCATTGTCTACACCCATAGTCACCTTAGCACCTAGAGATTTTGGTTTGAAGCCTGGCTTGCGGGCTGCCTTAAGTTCAGTCGTGAAGTCAAGACCTGCTTCCGTAAATAATTCCACTGCTTTATCTAAGTGTATCCATCCTTTGATGCCACAGTCTTGGCTTCTATCTACTCCAGAGAGTCCTTGTTGAGGACCTGTCCACGAGCTCTGAATGACAAACCACGGGTAGCCAGCAGAGCTTGTTTCATGTATGATGATGAGACCATCAGCACCCATCTTGTCGGCGGTGTCATACTTGTAGTCCCATCGCCCCGCATAAGTCATTATATCTCCATTGAAAAATTCTGGATCGTCACCACCGTACCCGGGATCATTGATGAGGATGACAGCCGTCTTGCCTTTCATATCTATGCCTGCGTAGTCATTCCACCCTTTTTTCTCATCGACGATACCGTACCCGCAAAAGACCAATTCTGAATCCTTTAACGACACTTCTTTGTCCGTTCGCTCAGAATGGATGATGAAGTCTTTGCTTTTCTGCCAAGTGAGTTGCTTATTACCGAAGTCTACGATCATCTCAGGTCGGATATCTGACTCCACTGTCAGAAGAGGTACTTCTTGGAGGTAGCTGCCACCATTAGCGGCATTGAGTCCCAGTTTTTTCATTTCTGATTCTAGGTACTTGTAGGTTTTGATACCTCCTTCAGTACAGGGCATACGACCTTGGTAAGCATCACTAGAGAGTTCTGCTAGGTGCTTCCGGATGGTTTCGGAATTGAGGCCTGTCGTGGCTGTTGCATCTGAGCCTGCCGTGTCAGCTTTATGGGTAGCAGTTTCTGATTTGCAACCTATAGTTAGGATAGCTGATGCCGCGATGAGGAGGAGAAAATATTTCATATGTAGACTGAGTTAAATAATACAAAACCTTAAACTACGAGATTTGGTGTTGTTATCCAGAAATGCAGTCTAAAAAAATAGCTGCTGAAGCTTTATGAAAATGAAGTATATTGGATTCCATTATAGAAACTAAAACAGATGTATTGAGATTATTTGTAGCCCTTATTATTGTTCTTACTCTAACCTCTGGACTCGATGCACAAAAACGAGAACTGGTTGATCGACATCAGAACAAGCTGGATGTAGGCTTTAATATGACTTCCGTTATATCGAGCTTTTCGGGAAATGGAAATTTTCTAGAGGCCGATGATCTCCCTTTTATACTAAGGTTGAGAACAAAGAAATCTTGCCTCCGGTTGTCACTGGGTATCTCAGGACAGACTACAGAGTTCTTTGATATCATAACTAATTCGTTTAGAGAAACTAGTGAAAACAAGTTTTTCGGCAAAGTAGGTTTTGAGTACGATATGCTGCGAGAAGGCAAGTGGGATATGTATATCGGGCTTGATTTTGTGGGGACGTATACCACCAATGGGGTTTTGGTGAATAGTAATAATTCTATTTCCCAAACCATATTTGGGGCTGGGCTGAGTCCATTTGCAGGTGTTAAGTTTTATTTGGGCCCTAAGGTTTACCTAGGTACTGAAGCCAACTTTACTTTCTTATTTGAGAGCAGGACCAATACAGATTTCGATCCATTATCGGGGGCTCGCACGGAAGTCAAGACTGAAGGAGAACAGTTTTCTCTTAATCCTCCATTATTTCTTTACGTCAATTTTAAGCTATGAAGAAGTTAGTTGTGCTCAGCGTGCTTCTACTTTGGAGCTACTATGGTGAGAGTCAGTCTACCATCCTCCAGAATGATTTTGAAAAACACAGACAAGTGGGATTCAATGTTTCTGAGATGATCAATCTCTTTATCCCTTTCAAAGGCCGGTTACCTTCTGGACCTTTTGGTGCCATATGGAGATCAGGGAGAAATAACAAGTATTTCAATCTGCAGATTGGTGCTCAAATTACTGGGGACAATAATGATTTCGGTAATATTCAAGTCGGCTATCTCAGAAAAAAACCCTTGAATGATAAGATGCTGTATTATACATCGACCAATATTATACTTTCAGGTGGAGGGTTAAATCTCCCTTCGATCGAGAACGATAATGATGGTCGCTGGGGTCTGAGTTTTGGAGGCGGGTTTGAGTATGCTTTGGCTAAAAACGTTTCTGTTGCAACTGAGGCATTTTTTATGGTATTGTTAGGCGGAATTAATTCGGGTATACAGATTGTGCCTCCTTTAGGCATATATCTACTAGGAAGATTTTAGATCTGTGTATCAGATTAAATTATCCTTCCATGTGAGGATTTGTCCCAATTCCTTAGTTAATCGTTAGTAAAATGCCTCAATTTTAGAGTTGACATAATAAATCTAACTTGTAAAAGTTCTATATTTATTAAGTTGAAGAAATACAAATCAATATAGAACAACACAAATCTATTCTAATGAAAAAGCTTCTTATACTACCAATTTTGGGCCTTCTGCTTGTCTACGCTTGCAATGATGCAGATATTCAAGTCGGTGAACATACGCCAGTCCTGCCCTCAATACAATATGAATACGATGACTTCCTTAGCGATATAGAGTCATTTGAATTGCCTTTTGAGGTGAATTTTGGTGATCAAACTATACTATTTGATGATATAGGGTTTGTAGGTGATGCTCATCTTACATCCAGTTTTGGTGATAGACACAATGCTGAAGCAACCTTGGGACGTGTATTGTTCTACGACAATAGAATGTCTAAGAACAACTCTATCGCTTGCGCTAGCTGTCACAGACAAAATCTTGCCTTCTCGGATGATGTTGCTGTCAGCTCTGGATTTGGAGGAAAACTGACAACACGTAACTCAAGCTCTATAGTTAACCCAATGTTTGGTGCCACTTTCTTCTGGGATGGTCGTTCTAGATCACTTGAAGATCTAGCGCTGAGACCTGTATTTGATCACGTGGAGATGGGTATGGATAGCGAGAGAGACTTGGTAGATAAGTTGTCTCAAGAGAACTACTATGGAGGATTGTTTCAAGATGCCTATGGAAGTCCTACAGTAACTGGAGATGGGATCAGGTCTGCATTGGCAGCCTTTGTTTCTTCAATGTTTTCTGGTGACTCAAAATTTGACGAAGGGATAGAGAATGACTTTGCCCAATATTCACAGTTAGAGAGACACGGAATGGCACTCTTCTTTAGTGAGCAGACGCAGTGTGCCTCTTGTCATAGTGGAATCAACTTTGCTTCACCGACTGCAAGTGGCAATGAATATCAACAGACTTCTGGTACTACCAATATAGGTCTAGATGTAGTGTATGACGATCCTGGTTTTTCAGACGGTAAGTTCAAGATACCTTCACTCAGAAATGTATCTCTGACAGCGCCTTATATGCACGACGGCAGATTTGAGACGCTTAGAGAAGTTGTAGAACACTATAATGAAGGTGTGCAGCCACATACTGATCTTGACCATAAGCTCTCTATTAATGGCAGTCCGATAAGAATGAATCTAACAGAATTAGATAAAGATGCACTCGTTGCATTTATGTCTACGCTAACAAGTAAGTCTTTGTTGGTTGATGAGAAATATTCGAATCCTTTCAAGTAAAATAGAAGGATAAAGACAAACAAAAAAAGGAGCAAAATCAATTTTGCTCCTTTTTTTTATTTCTGATTTGGATGATTTTATTCTACCCAGTCAGCGATAAATAGATTGGTATCTCTAGTGCCGCCATTGTTTCTATTGGAGGCAAAGACCAACTTCTTACCATCATATGAGAACATAGGGAACGAATCAAAAGTCTTGTCAAAAGTGATTTGTTCTAATCCTGTGCCGTCCACATTGATCATAAAGAGATTGAAAGGGAAACCTCTCTTAGACTTGTGGTTAGAAGAGAAGATAACTTTCTTGCCAGAAGGGTGGAAGAAAGGTGCCCAGTTAGCATTGCCTAGATCTGTAATCTTTTTGAGGTTGGAACCGTCTACATCGCAGACATACAATTCCATCTTAGTAGGTTGTACAAGACCACGTGATAGCAAGCTTTTGTATTCCTCTTTTTCTGCTTCAGTTTGAGGTCTTGAGGATCTAAAGATGAGCTTGGTGCCATCGGGAGAGAAGAAGGCTCCACCGTCATATCCGAGTCCATAAGTTACTTGCTTGACGTCGCTGCCATCTGGCTTCATAGTGTAGAGCTCTAGATCTCCTGTTCTGATAGAAGTGAAGACAATGAGTGACCCATCAGGACTCAATGTCGCCTCTGCATCATAGCCAGGCTCATCTGTCAATTGCGTAATGAGATTACCTTCTAGATCTGCCGTAAATATGTCAAAGCTCTCGTAGATAGGCCATACATACTTGTCACCACGAGGCGGCTCTGGCGGGCAGGCATCACCACCTAAGTGGGTAGAGGCATAGATGACACTTTTGTCTCCAGGCATAAAGTAAGAACAAGTAGTCCTGCCAAGACCAGTGCTCAGAAGCTGAGGTTGGTGGCTAGGCGATATCTTATCACTGTAAGGGTCTAGCAAATAGATCTGATCACATTCAGAACCCCACGCATCATTCCTTGCTTGGAAGACGAGGTGCTTATCATCAAAGCTCCAATAAGCTTCCGCATTGTCGCCTCCAAAAGTGAGTTGACGGACGTTCTTAAGATGCTTTTCTTGAGGGTAGTGGAGGACTTGGGGCATATCACCCATTCCGTGACCAGGTCTTTTCTTTTGCCCTTTTGGGGACATTGGACGGCCTTTATCTTTGGTATCTGCAGTTGCGCCACTGGCTTCATCAGGACGTGCTTCTCCAGTGTGCTGATCTTTAGACTTATCAATCTTTTGCATTGGAGTGGCGATTCGTGACTTTTCTGAACTTACATCTTGAGTCTCTTTCTGACTCTTACAGCTCCAAAAGACAAGACCACCACAGATTAATAATAAGAAGGTGTATTTCATTTTTATTTTTGTCATAACTACTCTAATGTAAAAAGATGCAAAGAAACATATTTAAAGCCTCATTTCTGTTAGTTTTTCTGTCGATTTGGGCTTGTAAGACCCCTCAAGTGGCGACCACTATTCTGACACCAGAACAGAGTCAATCTGAGCGCAAGCAGTTGGTAGATGATATTACCTATCTCGCTTCTGACGAATTAGAAGGCAGAGAAACAGGGACAGAAGGGGAGCGATTGGCAGCAGACTACCTACTAACTAGATTCAAAGCCATCGGACTCAAAGGCATCTTTGCGGGAGATGAACCCTACTTTCAGTATTTCCAGAAAACGATCAAGTCGAATCCACACGCTGATCAGCCTAATCCTGATGATCCAGTAATTATCGGGAAGAACGTTGGAGCCTTTCTAGATAAGGGAAAAGAACATACAATCATCATCGGCGCACATTATGACCACTTGGGCTATGGTAAGGAAGGCTCGCTCTATACAGGCCCGCTAGCTATACACAATGGTGCAGATGATAATGCCTCAGGAGTAGCAGCGATGCTCTTATTGGCCAATCACTTTAAGGATAAGGAGCTGAATAACAACTTGCTGTTTCTAGCCTTTTCAGGCGAGGAGAAAGGCTTATGGGGTTCTAACTTCTTTGTAGATAACAGCCCACTTTCTATGGAGGATATCAACTTTATGATCAATATGGATATGGTCGGACGTCTCAATGAAGATAGACAGTTGGCTATTTATGGCACGGGTACTTCACCGAGCTGGCCCAAGTTGATGAAGTCTGTACGCTATCCTGTATTCAAGCAGACGATCAATGAGTCTGGAATGGGCCCTTCGGATCATACCAGTTTCTATCTTGAGGATATGCCTGTCTTGCACTTTTTTACTGGGCAACACGAGGATTACCACCGTCCTACAGATGATACCCATAAGATCAACTTTGATGGGATTATGGATATAACGAACTATATCTCTTCCATAGTGACCAATGCAGATCAACTTAAGAAATTGAAATTTACCAAGACCAAGGATGAGCAGCAGCAGGCACCTGACTTTAAGGTGACGCTTGGTGTTATTCCAGATTATCTTTTTGATGGGAAAGGCATGCGTATAGACGGCGTGAGAGAAGGGCGAACTGCGGATGTGGCCGGCTTGAAGAAAGGCGATGTCGTGGTCAAAATGGGCGACCTAGAGATTGTGGATATGATGACTTATATGAAGGCCTTAGGGGCATTTGAGCCTGGAGAATCAACCAAGGTGACGATAGTCCGAGAAGGAGATATGATGATGCACAAAGAAGTGACATTTCAGTAATAGAGTGCTTTAAAGTGTTAATACAAGTACTTTTTACGGCATAGGCATATATTTGCCAAAAAAAACATAAAGATGGAAGGCTTATTAGAAGGAGATGTATTGAAGTGGATTGTAATGATTTTGGTAGGAGCGCTGAGTGGCTCATTGGCTGCTAGAATAATAAAAGGTGATAGCTTTGGATTTGCTATCAATGCTATACTGGGTATAGCTGGGGCAATTGTCGGAGGCTTTATTTTTGATCTTTTGAACTTTGATAGTCCCGGAGCTGGTATTGTTAAGGTGGTCGATGATCAATTTGGGGTGACACTTCCTCAGAATATCGTTGGGATGATTATCTCAGCAACGGTAGGATCTATTATTATCTTGTTCCTATCCAATGTACTCGGTTTAGGTAGGCGAAGAAGAAGCTAAAGAACAAACTAAAAAGGGGTTCCAAGCGGAACCCCTTTTTAGTTTGTAGTTATTTTTTTATGCTCTAGGCAGTGTAAAGAAAAAGCTAGTGCCTTTTCCTACTTCTGATTTTAGCCAGATTTTATGTCCGTAATATTCTACGATACTCTTGCAAGTTGCTAACCCGATTCCGCTTCCGGCATAATCGCTGTTGCCATTTAATCTCTTGAAGATCGTAAATATTCTATCGAAGTATTGTTTCTCTATACCGATACCATTATCAGAAATAGAATAAGTAATCGTGTCTTTGCTTATGTCTACTGTGTTGATCTTGATTACAGACAAGTCATCTTTCTTTCTGAATTTTATACCGTTTGCAATAAGGTTTTGAAACAACTGAGAAAGCAAGTTCTTGTGTGCCTTTACCTGATATAGGTTTTCTGGAACTTCTATGCTTACACTTTCTTCTTGTATGACACTGGCTAGATTATTCTTGACAGTATCTATCACTTCTGCAATCGATACAACCTGTGCAGGACCTAAGTCTTGATCAATTTTGGAGAAAGCTAATAAGTCGTCGATCATTCCAGATAATTGCTTGGAACTATCTGATACAAAATTCAACATCTCCTGATCTTTTTCTCCTAGCTTATCCTTATTTCTCATCGTCAGTAACTGAGAGTAAGTAGATATGGTCCTGAGAGGTGACTTGAGATCGTGCGCTGCTACAGAAGTAAAGTTGTTGAGCTTCTGATTTGTTATTTCCATATCCTTATTCAATAGGGAAAACTCTGCGTTCAGCTTGGATAGCTCTTTGTTGGCATTTTTGATCTCAAGCGTTTTTTCTTTGATTCTTTTTGTATGTCGACCTCTTAGTACATATATGAATCCTAATAGACCTAATCCTAAAATACTCAGAATCGATACTAGCGAATATATTCTCGAATTGGATCTCTCTTTTTTAAGGAGTAGTTCTGTCAACTCGTTTTTCTGTAATAAAAGTGCATTGTCCTTTTCTATTTCATCCTTTTTTCTTTGAAAGGCCAAGTTTTCCTTGTTGGTCATTGCCTGCATAGAGTCATTGACTGCAATATATTCCTGTTGGAAAATGTAGGCATCTCTATAGATCTTTAAGGCATTAGAAGTCTTAGTGATACACTTAAGCGCATCTTTTTTGACATCTAGAGTTTCTGTTTTTTTACTAATAGCATAGCATTCTTTGCAGATATTATGAGCTTTCTGATATTGACTTAATCCTATCAAGATGTCAGCTTCCAACTTCTTACTTCTTACTATCATATCTACGTAGTGCAACCTTTCGAAAATAGGTGTTGCTAGATGGATTGCATCTAGTGCCTCATAGTTTTGACTTAATTTGTATTTGGTATAGGCTATGTCATAATGTATCTCTGCTATTCCACGATCATTCTTTATATCTTCAGAAAGTTGTAGAGCCTTGGCGAAATACCCTAATGCAATATCATATTCTTCCATATGGGTATAGACCTGAGCTACACTGCCTAGAAGCTGACTTTCTAAAAACTTGCTATTAGAGTGACCATCCTTATCAATTTTCTTGCAATAACCCAATCCTTTCTGGAAGTACTCTAGTGCTTGTTCAAGGTGTTTTTTGTCACTTTGAACTTCGTTTGACATTAGGCTATTTTGAAAACTATTGTAAGCCGTACCAATGTTGAAACATATCTTGGCAAGTTGACTGTAGTTCTTTGTGTTTTCGTAATATTTTAAAGCTTCAGAATACTTTTCCAATCCTTTAGCTTTCTCATTCTGCATCATATGCAGACTACCTAAGTGCATAGAACAATCTATAGCACTCAAACTATCTCCCTGCTGAAAGAAGAGCAATCGACTTTCATTAAACATTTTGGAAGCTTCCTTTATCTTGCCTTGGTATGCGTAAGCGATACCTAACTCTGTACGGGCCTTTGCAGCTGCAATTTTATTGTCCTCAGACTCATAGCATTCGAGAGCCTTATAACTTTGCTCTTGTAGTAATCGAAGGTTGTGTTGTTGTTTGTATATCTTACCTAGTAACTGAAAGTAATTGCATTGGGATTTGTTATGCGAACTAGTTTCTTGTTTGAGTATATCAGAGTAATAAAGAGCACTATCTTGATCAACTGATATATACGATTCGATTAGATTTTCTAACGAAGTGATTCTTTCGTCTATTTCTATTTCAGACTTGTCAAGGCGATATTTTAAGCTATCTATAACCGGAGTCTCGGCCACAGCGACTATAGCCCAAAGCACAAGTGGTATTATTATGTATAGCTTTTTAATCATTGCGTCTAGAAGAGGTTTATAAAGTGGGAGTCTATCCAAGAGAGACAATTATCGTGTCAGGCTTTCTTCAGAAATGTCAACTATTGTACATAAGCTATACAAAAAGTGCTTAGGGGTCTACATCAACTATGATTCTTGCACTTTTAATGCCAGGGATTTGGTTCAGCTCTATCTTGATAGAAAGGATTAATGCCTTGACACTTTGTACGATCTCCAGCTTCTTTTCCATCTTAATAAGAATATTCTGGATATAGAACCCTCTTATTCTAGATATGCCAGGTACAGACGGTCCCATAACACGATTTCCTAGTTTGGCTCTTAATTTGGATGCGAGTACTTTGGCGGCCTCTTCGGCAATTTCAGGTTTTTTATGTTTAACCGTAAGGCTTATCAACCTATAAAAAGGCGGATAGACAAAGGCTTTACGTTCTTTGAGTTCACGAGCATAGAAGGCTACGTGATCGTGGTCTCTCGTTTCTCTAATGACTGGGTGCTGTGGATTAAATGTCTGTATAATCACCCGCCCTTGCTTGGCTCTTCGTCCTGCACGTCCTGCGACCTGAGTAAACAACTGAAAAGCTCTTTCATTAGCTTTGAAATCTGGAAAAAATAAAATCTTATCTGCCGCCAATACGCCTACCACCGAAATGTTATCGAAGTCTAGACCTTTTGTAATCATCTGCGTGCCGACTAAGATGTCAATCTCATGCTGCTTGAATGCACTTAAGATTTTCTCATAGGCATTCTTGGTCTTGGCCGTGTCAAGGTCCATCCTTGCGACCTTACCTTGTGGAAATATCTTCTTGATTTCGTCTTCTATTTTTTCTGTCCCAAAGCCCAGCTTATCCAGTTTGTCAAATCCACATTGTGGGCATAGATGGGGGAGCTTATGTCTATATCCGCAGTAATGGCAGCGCAGCTCGTGGAAATACTTATGTACGGTTAAGCTCACATCACAGTTAGGACATTCTGCGTGGAAGTCACATACTGTACATTGTAAAGTTGGGCTATAGCCTCTCCTGTTCTGGAAGATGAGGATTTGCTCTTTCTTTACTAGAGCCGTATCGATAGCATCCTTCAGATCTTTAGAAAACAGAGACCGCATCAGTCCTTTTTTGTATTGATTTCTGAGGTCGATGATTTCTATTTTAGGCAACACAGAAGCGCCGTGCCGTTCCATTAATTTGACGAGTCCATATCTTTCTTTATGGGTGTTGAGGTAGGTGTCTAGTGATGGAGTGGCTGTGCCGAGTAAGACCTTGGCCTTATGTAGATTGGCCAGATATATGGCTGTATCCCGACCATTGTATCGCGGTGCTGGATCTGATTGCTTAAATGATGGATCGTGTTCCTCGTCAATTATAATCAAGCCCAATTTCTTGAAGGGTAGAAAGATCGCTGAGCGAGCGCCCATCACCAAGCCCTTTCCATCCATACTGGCTTGCCACAATTCTACCCGTTGATTATTGCTCATCTTACTATGATAGACCCCGATCTCTGAAGCGAAGGTGTGCATCAACCTATCGACAATCTGTGTTGTAAGTGCTATCTCAGGCAATAGATAGAGGACTTGTTCTCCTTTGGCGAGAGTCTCCTTTATTAAGTCAATATAGATTCTGGTTTTTCCACTTCCGGTGACACCAAAAAGTAACACCTTGTCTTTGACTTCGAACTGGTTTAGAATTTCTTCTTTGGCTATAACTTGATGTTCATTGAGCGGAGGAAGTGGTTTGGGGATGATCAACTCATTGCTGATCCTGCTGACTTCCTTGGTCTCTAAATCAAAAATGCCTTTCTTGACCAAAGCTTTGATGACCGTGTTATCTACGGTAGCGTGATTGTAGATTTTCTTTTTATCCACCCACCTATTATCTCGGCCGAGTTGAGCATAACTCAGTAGCGCTCTAGTTTGTTTTTCACTCCTTGTAACAAGATCAAAAGCTTGCGAGATAGCATTCTCTGCATGTGTGTAGCGAGCATTGAGTCTTACAAAGTCCGAGGTCTTGGCTTTGAAGCCCGCCTTCAGTTCCTCTTTGACAAGGATGATGCCTTTATCTAGTAGGGCCTTGATATACGGGTAGACAGTTTTCTGGTCTAGAATATCTTGGACTTGACTTATGGTCAGTTCGTTCTGAATTGAAATAGCTTCAGCGAGGATATATTCCTTGTCAGAGAGTTCTCCAGAGAAGTCATCGATATGTGCTCTGATGATGAGCTTGGTTTCGCTATTGAGCTTAAGGCCGGAGGGCAGTGCCACATTCATGACCTCGCCAAGAGTACAACAGTAGTACGAAGACATCCAACTCCACAATGTATATTGTTGTCTTGTGATTATAGGATGCTCATCTATAATGGCTCTGATATACCGGAGCTTTTTGAGCGCTGAGGTGTCTTCCTCGACTTCATCAATCATGACAGCTGAGTATAGCTTGTTACGAAGTGGTACTTCTACCCGTATACCAAACTGTAAGCTAGGCCACATGGCTTTTTCTACCTTATAGCTGTATTCTCTAGGTATTGCTAGAGGAAGTAAGACATTGATGACTTTATATTCTTTTTTCACTGCTTGACTGACCAATACTACTCAAAATCATCCTTTGAGTGAAATCTATTTGCATCATAAAGACGACTATACCCAATATCAGAAATAAAGCTCCTGTGCCGTGCGGTAGGTATTGGCGTGTGCCTCGATGATGTCATAGATTTTTTCTGAATAGCCGCCGCCCATAGCTACGACGAGCGGAATGTTGTTTTGTTTGCATTGTTTCATTACAAAGGCATCCCTTTGTTGGCAACCCTTTTGGCTAACGGAGAGCCTTCCTAGCTTATCTGTGGCTAGTATATCTACACCTGCTTGATAAAAAGCTATATCTGGTTCTACTTCGTCGATCAATCTGGGCAAGGTTTCTTTCAGTAAGCCTAAGTAGGCAGCATCTTCGATTTTGTCTGGAACCCCGATGTCAAGATCAGATTGTTCCTTTCTATGCGGGTAGTTTTTGGCACCGTGCATACTAAATGTGTATACGGCTGGCTCCTCTCTAAAGATGTTAGCATTGCCATTACCTTGATGTACATCCAGATCAATAAAGAGGATTTTCTTTACAATACCTTCTTGTAAGAGCAGCCTAGAGGCTAGCGCCATATCATTATATACACAGAACCCCTCTCCGTGATCTGCGTAGGAGTGATGTGTGCCTCCCGCTATGTTGAGACTGATACCCGATTTTAAAGCATAATTGGCACATTGGTAAGTACCACTTGCGATGTATTTGCCGCGCTCTATGAGGCTCCTCTGAACAGGAAAGCCTATGTTCCGGATCTCCTTTTTAGACAGAGATAAAGTCTCTAGCTTGTGTAAGTATTCTGGAGTATGGGTAGTAAGCAATTGAGAGGCCGTAAGTTGATCTGGTTTGAAGAAATTGTCTTCTGTGACCGTTCCTTCATATAGAAGCTGCTGAGGTAGGAGCTCGTATTTCGACATAGGGAACCTGTGGCCCTCAGGCAATTGGTAAACGTAAATATCTGAATAAGCGATTTTTAACATGTGTATGGGTGAAAATACCGATCAATTCCTTTTAAATCGCTTTCTACCTTTGGTGTCGTATATTAACTAAATTCATATTAAGATAATTGGGTTGCGACATGAGGTCTCTCCATTTAAAGTTACTTTTAAGTCGTGAAAGATAGGGGTTCACCGAAACGATTCACTTTCTAATTACGTTTTTTATAGGTGTTAAGAAGTCTGTCAAATATAAGTCTAGGTATAATCGTATTGCTATTAGCAATGCATTCTAATGCCGTTTCAGCACAGATAGATACCTCTGGATTATGGGTTAATGTAGACTCCATACATATTACAGCTACTCGAATCAGTAAGACTTGGTTGCGATCCACACGTGCTGTATCTGATCTCCAGTTCTCTAATTCCAAATTAGCACCTGACTTAACACTGCAAGACAAGCTCACTCATATCCCAGGCGTTTTCAGCCTAAATGCCCAAAATATGGCCCAAGACCTCAGGATAAGTATTCGAGGATTTGGTACACGGTCAGCTTTTGGGGTACGCGGCATCAAGCTTATTATCGACGGTATTCCTGAGACAACTACAGATGGCCAAGGTCAGTTGGATGCGATACCTCTTGGACTTATCAGTAACCTCGAAGTTATAAGAGGGCCGGCCTCTCTATTGTATGGTAACGCATCTGGAGGTGTTATCTCAATGAAAACACTCGCACTTTCTAATGCTAACTTTCTTGCTAAACCCTTGCTTTCGGCTAAGCTAGCTTATGGCTCCTTCAACACGCTGCAGGCTCAAGCCACCTACGCTGCGCAGTTGGCGAACACCACAGTATTAGGACACGGCAGTTACACTCGCTCGGATGGATTCAGAGCCCATAGTGGTTACTCGCAAGCACAATTCAAACTGAGAGGAGATCATCGCTTCTCCAAGTATTCTAAACTTACTGCTTCTGTAGATTATCTGACTAGCCCTCGAGCTCAAGACCCTGGAGGCTTAGACAGAACACTCTCTGACTCGATTCGCAGTTTGGCAAGACCAGACAATGTAGATTTCAATGCCGGAGAGGAGGTCCAACAAGTTAAAGGCTCAGCTGCCTACACTTATAAAGTAAGTCCTACCAACACTTTTGAGACCTATGCTTTTTACGTTAATAGAGGCTTTGATGGCCGATTGCCATTTGGTACGAGTGGCGTAATAGCGTTAGATCGTGATTACTTTGGTCAAGGTGCTAGCTATACAGTAGAAAGAAATAAAAATAATCTCAAGCAAACTATCAAGTGGGGCTATGATGTGTCTAGCCAACTAGATGATAGGCAACGATTTGATGTGATACTTGGTGTGCCTGGGCGCTTACTCTCGACCAATCAGGAGGAAATATTTAAAAATGTAGGCGTCTATGTCATCAGTGATTTTAATCTAGGCTCTTTCTCTTTTAATATGGGTTGGCGGTTTGATCACAACAACATCAAGTTGATTGATAACTTTACAGATACTGGGGAGCGCTCATTTAGCGAAGACTTTACGGCCTTTAATCCTAGTATTGGATTTAATTATGAATTGCCAGCGCAGGCAGCTGTATTTGGCTCCTTTTCTACAGCCTTTGAGACACCTACACTCAATGAAGTCGGTAGCAATGTGCTCGCTGGGTTGGCCGCTAATCTTAGACCTCAGCGCTCAAGGAATTATGAGTTGGGCGCAAGGATGGAGATAGAAAAAGATTTGAAGGGACAAATAGTACTCTTTCAGACCAATACCTTAGATGAGCTATTGCCCTTTTCATTAGATAGTTTTCCGAGTCTAGTTTTCGAAAATGTAGGGACAACAATTAGAAGAGGTATAGAGTTGGAAGTGGATTACCGTCCATTTCAAGCCCTCAGAACTCAAGCAACCTATAGCTATGGTCAATTTGAATTTGATCAACATAGTAGAACAGAACTTTCTGGCAACCGACTACCGGGTCTACCTCTACATACAGGCACCATTACATTGACTTATGAACATACTAGTGGGGTATCGGCTAGTATGGAAAATCGATTTGTCGGTGACATATTTTTGGATAACGAAAATACAGTCAACGAGTCCGCGTACTTATTAGGACACTTAACCCTGAGTTATGCTTATCGGGGGGACAACTTTACAGCCTCACCTTTCTTTAATGTCAGGAATCTTTACAATACTGTCTACCACGATAACCTCAGAATAAATGCTTTCGGTGCACGGTATTACGAGCCAGCACCTGGACTTCATTTTTTTGCAGGTGTCAGAGTTAAGCTTTAAGAAAGCCTCGAATTGTCTTCTTAGAAAAATCAGATAAAACCAATTGACCACTCTTTGCCGCACGTTCTGCTAATAAGGCATCCCAGTTGTCAGTGCCTTCCCAAAATACTTTTTTGAGACCAGCTAACGCCTCAGGATTCATTTCTTTGAGCTTTTCTGTAAAGTGTTGGAGGTATTCATCCAGTTGCTCAGTTGTTGCAAATACTTCGTGAAAAAGCCCTCTGCTTTTGCCCCATTCTGCGGTATACCATTCTGTTGCATTGATGGCCATCTGAGAGAACGCAGAGAGTCCCATTTTTCTTTGTACTGCTGGACCTATTACAAACGGACCGATTCCTACTGCTAGTTCACTCAATTTTATAGAGGCATACTTGGAAGCCATACAGTAATCAAATGCAGAGGCTAGACCGACACCACCACCTACAGCCTTGCCTTGGACACGTCCGATAACAATTTTTCCACAGGTTCTAATGGCATTGATAACATTGGCAAAACCCATAAAGAATGTTTTTCCAACAGCTTCATCTTCAATAGCCACCAACTCATCAAAGCTGGCACCGGCACAGAAGGTTCTCTCTCCACCACTCTTGACGATAATGAGAATGACCTCCTCTTTTGCACCTTCCGCCAAGATGGTTGTTGCCAGTTCTGACAGTAACTTGGAAGGAAGTGAGTTGTGAGAAGGGTGCTGAAATTCTATGGTACTTACCTTGTCTTGATAAGTTACTTGAACGTGTCCAGCTTGTGTAAGATCTTGTGCTTCCTTCATGTGATGCTTCTTTATTGGTGCCAAAGGTCTACTTTTGGGCCAATTATATCCATATGCCTCAACAGAATTTTGTCGATTATGTAAGGATCTGCGGTCGATCGGGAGCTGGTGGCTCAGGATCAGCACACTTCTTCAGAGATAAGACCACTGCACTCGGTGGTCCCGACGGTGGTGATGGAGGCCGCGGTGGGCACATTATCCTTAAGGGCAATAAGCAATTATGGACCCTCCTGCATCTCAAATATCGAAAGCACGTCATAGCAGGAATAGGCGGAATTGGAACAGGTAATAATAAGAAAGGTGCTCAAGGAGAAGATATCATCCTAGAAGTACCCCTAGGTACTGTCGCTAAAGATGCGGAGACGCAGGAAGTGATGTGGGAAATTACGGAAGATGGCGAAGAGCGGATATTGGTACCAGGTGGTCGTGGTGGATATGGCAACACCTACTTTAAGTCCCCGACAAATAGGGCACCGCGCTATGCACAGCCAGGAGAGCCAGGTAAGGAGGAGTGGAAAATATTGGAACTAAAGTTATTGGCTGATGTCGGCTTGGTAGGCTTTCCTAATGCTGGCAAATCGACTTTACTCTCGGTCGTCTCCGCCGCAAAGCCGAAAATCGCCAACTACTCTTTTACGACACTGGTCCCTAATCTAGGGATTGTCTCTTACCGGGAAGGACGTTCCTTTGTAATGGCCGATATCCCAGGTATAATAGAAGGCGCCCACGCAGGTAAAGGTTTAGGAATCAGGTTTTTACGACATATAGAAAGGAATGCTCTATTACTCTTTATGGTGGCAGCAGATGCAGATGACATATCTAAGGAGTACCAAATACTCTTGTCAGAGTTAGAGAAATACAATCCCGAACTTATCGATAAACCTAGAATCTTAGCTATCAGTAAAGCAGATATGCTCGATGAGGAGATGAAAGCGTTACTCGATGCCGAACTAGAATTAGACTTGCCGCATCTCTATATTTCCTCTATTGTCCAACAAGGTATCACAGAACTGAAGGATGCTATCTGGGCTAAGATTAATGAAGATTTCTAGGCGGAAATGTAGATGATGGAGACGAGTCTAGCTGATTATAGCGTATTATCTAAGGCGGGTGCTCTCTCCGATATAGCCTTCAATAAAGGTCTGACAAATCTTCTTCAACTAGTAAATTATGTGAGAGAACTGCCTTATAGTCGGAATAGTGTTCGAGGAGATCTAAGTCTGGTATTCAGGGAAGACAGGGGTACTTGTAGCAGCAAACATGCAGTTGTCGCGGCTATTGCTGAAGAGCAGGGATGGGATTTCGTGCAGTTGATCTTAGTTATGTATGAGATGACACAATCTAATACGCCTATGGTTAAGGATGTACTAGCGAAACATGCGCTTGCCCTTATTCCTGAAGCCCATTGTTACCTTAAGATTAATGAGTGCGCTTTTGATCTGACGTTTATTGATGCTGATATAGGACGAATAGCTTCTAGCATTCTTGAAGCAAAGTCCATATTGCCTGGGCAAATAGGGCAGTGGAAGGTCAATTATCACAAGGCATATCTTGCTAGATGGGCTGCCAAAACGCATCCCGATCAGAAATGGGAAGCCCTATGGGAGATTAGGGAGGCTTGTATTAGAGCTCTCGAGAATCAATAGATTCGCCCCAAACTTGCTTCTTAATCTCCTCTGAGCACCAAATCGTAATAATTTCAGTGTTTTTCAATGAGGCGAAACTTCAAAAAATGGTGTATTTTCGTTTTTACGACAAGGGAAATTTCATTTTTTCCCTTTTCTGGGTGATTTTTAATAATTAGTTAAAAAATAAAGGCTTGGTAACTCCAGTTATTTAGATAGCGTATATGAATTGTTACCTTACCTATGAGTTAAACCTGAATTCATGAAAAATTTACTTTTAATAATTATTGCAACATTTGCCGCAGTAACTATGACTGCACAAGAATCTTTGATTGCAGGTATTATGCAAGTTGACCCTGTTAACATCACTATCGGTGAAGACGATCAGAAGAAGGTTGATGAGTATGATGCAAAATTTGCTGAAGAGTCGACTAAGCTAGAAGAAGAGCTAACCAAACTTGGTGAAGATTATGCCGAAGGTGTTACGAAGCTTATCCAGAAGTTTACAGATTCGCTTACCAAGGGAGAAGAGCAAATGATCAAGAATGAAAAGAAGAGAGTAGAGACAATGTCTAATTCTCTGACTTTCAATCTTATTAAGGATAAGAAATCTGCTATTCAGAGATTTAAGAATTCTCTAGTGGCAAATACTAGGGAATTGCCTAGAGCAGTAGCTAAAATGAAAGAGAAAGAGATGGAAGATATTGTAGACGAATACAAAGAGAAAATCCACACAGAGTTCGAAGCAAATAAGAGAGTCATTAGAGCTTTCAAAGCAACAGAGCACGTGACAAAGACACAATATACAGGAGAAGCGATGCCGGCAGATAACCAGTAGTTAGCTCATCTCTATTTAGAAAAAGCTCCTTCATGCACAGTGAAAGGAGCTTTTTTTATGCCTGTAA
>CALBWK010000114.1 GCA_937969415.1 uncultured Saprospiraceae bacterium
ACTTACGGTGTTTATAACAACTCTAAAGAAACAATAGAACACATTCAGGATATTAATAGCGTATTGCAATATGTGGATAGTGCATATTCAGATCAAGGGACTGGTGGGATGCAATCAAAACTAATTGCGGCGGAAATAGCTCAGAATAATAATATAGAATCTTGGATTATTAATGGTAGAGAAAATGCATTCATATTAAATGCATTCAGCAATAATTCAAAATTCAGTAGAATAATATCAGATAATAACAATAGTTTGTGACTCCTTCAACGATCTGGATTTTGATCCAATTTAAATCTACTCTTTAACTCTTCTTCTCGAATGTATTTGCCAAACCTGAGATTGTTCAACCTATTACTTGGTACATAGATTTCTTATACTTTGATGGCGTAACACCAGTAACTCTTTTGAACTGCTTATTAAAGTTAGAAAAGTTATTAAAGCCTACCTCCCCAGAAATTTGGGCTATTGATTTATCCCCTACCCCTATGAGTCGTATGGCTTGTCTAATTCTAAACTCGTTTACAAATTGTGTAAACGTTTTCTTGGTGTGCTTTTTAAAATATCGACAAAAGGCAGGACCAGTCAACAAGGCTACTTGGCTGATCTCTCCTATTGATATTTCGGATTGATAATTTTCTTTGACATAATTATACACTTTGTTTATTCTGTCCTCATCTTGATTTTGAATAATAAGTGTCACACCTGTTGCATTGAGTACTTCATACTCCTTAGATTTTGCCAGAAATTGCAAAATCTTAAACATCCTTAATAAACGTTTGAAAGGATTTCTAAACTCCAACTTAGCCAGTTGTTCACCGACGTAAACTTTAGTCTCTCCATAAAAAGAGAGGCCTGACTTGGCCCTATTAATTAACTCTTCTATCTCCTGAAATTCAGGAAGGAATTCTGCAGAACTCTTGATAAGATCCTTTTTGAATTGAACGACGATTTCTTCGTTGATACCTTGAAGTCCAAATTCGTATCCGAAATGTGGAATATTGGGGCCCAATAAAATTAAATCTCCCTCCTCAAACTTCGAAATATGATTGCCTACGTATCTATTTCCAAATCCATTTTTAATAAAAACCAACTCTACCTCCGGATGATAATGCCAGTACGCTTTAGAATCCGGATTCCTATTGGTGAATCGTGCATATCTCAGTGATGAGCCAAAATCTGGTTCTACTTTCTTAAGCTTGGGGATAAGGTGATTCTTTTGCTTTAATTCCATTACACGTATAAGATCAAATTCACAAATTAGTCAATATTGTCACAAATCTATACACAATTACCTTACTATGTCAATATAGTACAATATATGAGTAAATATAGCAAACATTCATCTTTGCATAAGCGACATATTTGCATAGTCATTAATTGATAACAACGTAAAAAATTAGACTATGAAAAATTTAATATTAACAGCTGCATTTACACTTGCTTTCCTTATGCAAGTGACCGCAAGTAACACGCCGAGCCCATCTCAGCTAACAGTGGTTCAGAATGAAAAATCTATAATCCTCAGTCCAAACTATACAACTGAGGCAAAGATCACTATCACAGACGCATATGGTGAGACTATATTCTCAGACATCGTAGAATCTGATAAGAAAAGAATCAAATATGACCTTAAAGCATTGTCAACTGCTCAATACACCATTAGAGTCTATGACAAGCAAGTTATCAATGTATATAAGACACAAGTATATAATGATAAAATAGAGTTAGTAAAGACAAAGTCTTATTACAGACCGAAGATTAAGAATTTAGATGGGAAAGTTGTCGTCAAGGCAGAACTAGAAAACAAAGAAGATATCCACATATCTATCTATGATGAAGCGAACACTTTGGTGTTCCAACATAACATCGAAAAAGAAGATTCGTTTGTCCAATCATTGAACCTCAATCAATTACCAAAAGGGCAATACAAGGTTCAAGTTTCATCTGAATACTTTGTTGAGCGAATGAATGTCACGCTATAGGTTCCTATTGTAAGTGGATAGAAATAAAAAGTAGTTTAGTTTTTCATGTTAGTACTAAACTAATGGGCTTCGTATAAATAAAAGACCTTCATTTCGATGAAGGTCTTTTTCTTTTGTAGTCACTCTTTCTGCTTACAAGCCTAGTTTCTCATAGATAAAAGTTTCCCCATCGTCTACCCTACCTGTACCAAACATGTGGTCATCAGAGAAGGTCTCCATCCCCATTCTATTATTCCATATGTCTTCATTTGTCTCTAGATAGAATCCTGTGAATCCATTGACCTCCCATCGCGTCAGTACCCATACACTTGAGCTACTTTCCCCAGAGTCGAGGTCTTCTAGTTCTACCTGATCTGAAGTGATCGTCAGTTGAAGACAAGATTCTCCTGGCTGAAGATTATTTGTCCATCCTGGTACGACGCCGATAAGTCCCCACTCGCCTATCAAGTTCTCCACTATTCTTACTGAATCCATTAATGCATCTTCCCGCACTTCTAGCATTAAGGTATTAGCCTCTTCCCAAGTCTGTAACTTATCGCAGTCTAGGGTATTGGATTCAGTTGACTCACCGCAGGCAAAGCACGCAACTATAACTAACAAGATGCTACATAGCTTTAGATAATACATTGTTTTTATTGTTGTTCCTCTTATTAACGCTAGGTGGTTAATTATATTACGACTCTACTAGAGTCAATAATAAAGGACGTCAAAAAATTAGTCATATGTGCGGAAGATCATCCCTCTCCAAGACAGAAAAAGAGCTAGAAGAACGCTTTGGTGCGACCTTCTACTCTGATGACCTCGTCAATTATAACCCACTACCCAATTATAATGTGGCGCCCTCCCACTCGATGCCCGTCATCACCAACGAAGACCTGCATCACTTCAGGGCGCTGAGATGGGGCTTCATCCCTTCTTGGGCCAAAGACGCCAAGATCGGATACAAGATGATTAATGCACGTATAGAGACCCTGTTCGAAAAATCCAGCTTTAAGCAAGCGGTGGCCAAGCGAAGATGCCTTGTGCCAGCCGACGGATTCTATGAGTGGAAAAAGACGTCTAGCGGCAAGCAACCCTATCGCATCCAGACGACAGACCAAGAAATCTTCTCTATGGCAGGGCTCTGGGAGAGATGGAAGGATCCTGCTGATGGTCAGATGGTGCTGTCCTTTACAGTTATCACGCAAGGGCCTAATGAGCTAATGGAAGATATCCACAATAGAATGCCCGCGATCCTCACCCCTGAGCAAGAAGCCTTATGGCTAGCTGACGACCTCTCACCAAAAGAGCTGGTTGATATGATAGAGCCCTACCCTGCCGATAAGATGAGCGCCTATCCTGTCTCTCCTAGGGTCGGCAATGTGAAAAATAATGATGCTCGCTTATTAGATGAAGAGGCCCTGGGACCACCACCTGATTTATTCAATTCTTAAAAAACTGAGTATTTACCTACTATAGTTTGTCAGCTAGTTGGCGATACGACCATATTTAAGGACTTGATAACGGTCAACCCCTCTCATTTTTTGTCTAGGAAGTATAGAATATTAAGATATGATTGTACTCGCCATTACTTGTGTTGCCATCACTTTTGGATGGATCAAAAAAGGAAAAACTGCAAAGTCAGATTCTGTACGTATCCAAACATTTAAGATTCACTAAGTTATATATGTCGGTATATCCAACCAAATTAACTCGGATATTTCGGCAATTTTAGAATATATTTGGAGGCATAATTCTGTATTATGCTCAATAAGAATCTAAAATACCTCCGCCAAAAAAATAAGATCTCTCAGCAAGTGCTCTCTGAGGCTATGGAGATACCCCGCAGTACACTCGGTGACTATGAGCGGGGCAAGACCGAACCCAGTATTTCTATGCTGATAAGATTATCCGACTACTTTGACGTCAGAGTAGATCACCTTATCAAGGAAGACTTGAGTCTGAGCGACTACGAAATTATGAAGACCAAGCTGATGAAGGTCCTCGCTATATCAGTAGATGCTGACAACGAAGGCAATATCGAGCTCGTCGATACCAAAGCAGAGGCGGGCTACCTAGACAGCTACCAGAATCCAGAATATATCCGCGAACTCCCTAAGCTCCAACTGCCCAAGCTTCCCGTTGGCACCTTCAGAGCCTTTGAGATACAGGGAGATAGTATGTTGCCTATAGAGACGGGCAGTATTATCATCGCCTCGTACCTAGAGTCCCTCGCTGATATCAAAGACAACAAAACCTATATCGTCATCAGTAAGCGGGATGGCCTTGTCTACAAGCGAGTGCTGACTGATCACGAGCGACAAGTCCTCGTCCTGATCTCCGACAATGAGCTGTTTCTACCTTACGATATTCCTATGTCCGAGGTGGACGAAATCTGGCAATACCACTGCCACATCACCTACTCTGATGCCAAAGGTGCTAGCACCAAAATAGAAGCGCAGCTAGGTGATATCCAGCGCAAGGTGACGAGTCTGTATGAGCGGGCTCAGGCTTAGTATTACAAAGTGCACAATTGACTATCTATTGGAGGAGTTCGACTTTATTAATATCATATTCTCACAAATATGTTGACGTATACAACAGCCTTATCGAGCGCTACGCTAGATAATCTCACTAAACTAGCCAACGAACTAGATGTTCCAAAAAATCTCATCATCCAACAAGCTCTTGATGCTTATCTTAAGGAATTAGATAAGGCTCTAATGCGGAAGTCTTTAACTCAATATGCAGATGACAAAGAATTATTGCTCATAGCCGAAGAAGGATTAAGTGAGTATATCACAGAATTAAAATACTGCGATACAAGAGAATAATACCACCACAATATCACACGTGATTCCACAAGACCCCCTAGGTCCTAAAGACTACATCCAAATACCGTAAACAGCCTCTACGGATTCACTATATTGGGCCAAAATTCTGACTATGTGGTCTCTCAAAAACACTATAGCCCTACTCATATTAAGCCTAGTTATAATAAGTTGTGGCAATGACGTTAAAACCGACTCAAGTAAGTCGTCCAAGTCAACGACCAAACCAGTCAAAAGTGGATTCTCTATAGTCGACTCCCAAGCGAGCGGCATAGACTTCTCCAACATTCTCAAGGACGATCCACGATCAGATAAAAATGTGCTCTCCTACCAACACTATTTTAATGGTGCTGGAGTCGGCGTTGGTGATTTTAACAATGATGGATTACAGGATATCTTCTTCTCTGGTAATGAAGTGCCTAATGCCTTGTACATCAACAAAGGGGATTTTAAATTCGAAAAACTGGGAGAAGAATCAGGCATCAATAAAAATAAAGTGTGGGCAGCTGGTGTCTCTGTCGTAGACATCAATATGGATGGTTATGATGACATCTATGTTTGCCAGCAAGGACCACACAAACCGGCAAACAGAAAGAATCTTTTTTATATCAACAATGGCGACTTGACCTTTACGGAGTCTGCAGAGGCCATGGGACTAGCAGACACCAATACCTCTACGCAAGCTGCTTTCTTTGATTATGACAAAGACGGCGACCTCGATTGCTACATCCTCAATGAGTCAAAGTATGTTGGTGTCATTCTAGACAAAGTATTCAAAGACCTAGAAAAAAGTGAAGCCAACCAAAGAGCCGCGTCGGGCAGGATGCTAGAAAATACGGGTAACTTAAAATTTAAAGACGTCACCAAAGAAGCGGGCATGTTGGTGTATGGCTATGGACTTGGGCTAGCGATTTCTGACTTCAATGGTGACAACTGGCCTGACGTGTATGTGGCCAATGATTATACTGTTCCGGACTATATGTACATCAACCAAAAAGATGGCACCTTCAAAGAGTCTGTCAAGGAGTATACCAACCAGACCTCTTACTTTGCGATGGGTTGTGATGTAGCGGACATCAACAATGATGGACTTGTAGATATCGGCGTGGTAGATATGGCAGCAGAGGACCACTTTAGAGACAAAACCTTAATGGCGGGAATGGATACAGATTTATTTAAATATTATTTCTGGGATCTCGAGTACCACTTGCAGTACATGTTTAACAGCCTACAACTCAACAATGGTAACAACACCTACTCCAACATTGCGGCATTGGCAGGTGTACTAAAATCAGATTGGAGCTGGGCAGCTTTGTTTTCAGATTTTGACTTAGATGGCAACAAAGATTTTTTTGTAAGCAATGGCTTTAGAAGATACTCTAGGGACAATGACTTCAGGATCAAGATGAAAGAAATAAGAGATGCCAACAATGGCTCTGTTCCCTTATCTCGAAGAGAAGAAGTCTATGCGATGATGCCGGAGGTCAAGCTCAAAAACAAACTTTATGTCAATGATGGCAACTTACATTTTGATAATGAAAGTTCGGCCTTCTCGCATCCCGACATAGAAACTTATTCTTACGGGTCTGCACTTGCAGATTTTGATAATGACGGTGATATGGATATGATCATTTCTAATGTCGACCAGCCCGCACTTTTGCTCAAGAATAATATTAGAGAAGATTCCAAAAGAAATTACATCAAGATTTCGCTTGACGAAAAAAACCCTGCTAAAAAAATCGGCAGCAAAGTCACCGTCAAAACTGCTACAGAATCACAGCTCCAAGAGTATTACTTTGTCAGAGGCTATGAGTCTACGATGGAAGAAGTGTTACTCTTTGGACTAGGAGATAATTCTACTGTCCAAGAGATAGAAATCCTATGGCCTGACGGGAATATCCAAAAAATAAATAGCCCTGAAGTCAACACACATCACCAAATAAAATACAAAAAAGGCATCAACTTCAACGGTACAAAAACTCAAGCAGCAGGACTATTCTCTGCTGTCGCTGGCTCGACTCTGAATCTTAATTATAAGCATCAAGAAAATTACTATGACGATTTTGCCGTAGAAATTTTACTGCCACAAAAACAAACTTATTTCGGTCCAGCCATAGCAACAGCTGATGTGAACGGTGATGGTCTTGATGATATATTTACTGGAGGAGCTCACCAACAAAATGGGTCTCTTCAGATACAACAACCCGATGGTAGTTTTGTAGAAATGACCCCAGACGCATTTAAGGGCGATTTGCTGAGTGAAGATACGGACGCTGTCTTTGTGGACCCTAATCAAGATGGCAATCCAGATCTCATTGTTCTGAGTGGCGGCAGTGGTGATATCACTGGTTATGACAAAGTCATTCTCCAAGATAGATTCTATGGCAGCAATGGTCGACAATGGGGCAAGGTCGGCAACGTACTCCCTCCTTCTCTTACAGCCTCTCATGCTATTATCAAAGGCGAAATAGATGACGACCCAGTAAAAGAATTGCTATTGCTAGGTGCTGCTGTGCCTGGTCAATATCCTCAAAGTGAAAAACATGCGCTGCTTGATTATCAAGGCAATGGCTATGTCGATATCATCTCAAAAGTAATTCCCGAAATGAATACAGTGCCCGGCTTGACTAGAAGTGCTGAGTGGGTAGACCTGACAGGAGATGGCATCTCAGAACTTGTCACAGTAGGAGAATGGCAAAACATCCACATCTATCAGAAAAACGCGGAAGGACAATACAAAGATGTCTCCTCAAAGTGGAATACCACCAATAAAGAAGGCTGGTGGAGATCTATCTCTTCTGCTGACCTCGACAACGATGGCGATCTCGATCTCATAGTCGGTAACGTCGGGAGTAATTTCAAACAAAAGGCTAGCGCTGACCACCCACTCTACCTCTTCTCTAATGATTATGATGGCAACGGCACCTTAGATTGTGTCTTGGCTAAGGACTATAACAATAAAATAGTTCCAGCCAGAGGTAAGGAATGCTCCACAGAGCAGATGCCGTTTATCAGCGAAAAGTTTGAAACCTATAAGGCGTTTGCTTCAGCGAGTCTCGTAGACATCTTGGGCGAAGACAAAATAGAGGATGGTCTCCAGCTCAAGTGTGTAGATTTCAAATCCTATATTCTCTGGAATGAGGGTGGAAAGTTCACCTTCCAAAAGTTACCTCCCTTGGCACAATCTGCTCCGATCAACGACCTGATTGTAGAGGACTTTAATAAAGATGGGCATCTTGATATGTTTCTTGTCGGTAATGATTACAACACAGAGTATGAAACGCCGAGACTAGATGCGGGCAGAGGCTTTGTCCTCTTAGGATCTGAAGATAAGTCCTACAAAGTGACTTCTGTAGCAGAGTCAGGCATCTACAATCCTGGCGATGCTAGAAAAATCAAGAAGATGCAGCACCAAGGAAAATCTATGTATCTGGTAGCTAACAATAATGCTCAACTCGGTATGTATAAGTTGAACTAGCATCTAGGCTTTCGTCTAGCCCAAAGCTTCATCAGCCTCAATAAGGTATCTTAACCATTCACATTAAAAAAAATGTAATATGTAAGTATCTTTGTACTATGGCATTTAAGGCCTCATATGATTTCCAACCGCTCATCCTCGTAGGGGCCGGCCGCTCAGGGACCAAGATTCTCAGAGATGTCCTCTCTACACACCCCGATATAGATAGTGTACCCTTTGATGTCAATTACATCTGGACTATAGGCAATAGTGAGGCCCAACATGACCAACTCAGCCCCCAAAACCTCACAGATACCAATAGATTACGCATCGTACAGCAATTGGCCAGACAGTCCAAAGGCGCTCCTTTTCTACTTGAAAAGACGGTCAGTAACACCTTACGCCTTCCTTTTGTCCTTAAAGTCTTCCCTCAAGCTAAATTTATTCACCTCATCAGAGACGGTAGAGACGTCACTGAATCTGTGTACCGACAATGGGGAGAAACAAGAGAATTGAGCTACTTCCTCAAGAAACTTAGGACTTTCCCAATGAGATACGCATTAGGCTACTTGATACGCTATGGATACAATTGGATCAAGCACTCCTTAGGCCAAGAAAGCAAAGAAGACTACATCTGGGGAGTCCGCTACCCCGGATATCAGCAAGATCTTAAAGAAAAGACCACGCTAGAAGTGTGCGCTACACAGTGGGTCACCTGCGTAGAGACCTGCTCAGAACAACTTGCTGACATAGCTTCTGACAACCAGATAGAAGTCCGATACGAAGAGTTGATGCAGAACCCCAAAAAGTCATTGCAAGAGATTGCAAGCTTTATTGGCGTCCAAGGAGAGTTCGAATCCTCACGATTCAATACCTCTAATATCGGAAAGCATAAAGCCGCTCTTTCTGAAAATCAAATGGCCACCATCCAACCGATACTTTTCCCTACTCTCACCAAACTCAACTATAACTGATGTCGATATCTGTACCCTATTGCCTACCCCTTATAGACGAGGCTGTTGTCGCAGAGATGAACGACACACTACTGAATACCGGTTGGCTGACTTCCGGCCCTAAAGTGAAAGCCTTTGAAGAAGAATTGGCAACTTTCTGTGGCGTAGAAAAAGTGCTTGCGGTCAACTCTTGGAATAGTGGTACACAATTGATGCTGAGATGGTTTGGTCTCAAACCTGGTGACGAGGTGATTATTCCTGCTTACACCTATAGTGCCACAGCACTCGCCGCTATCAACCTTGGCGCAAAAGTAATAATGGTAGATGTCGGTGATGATTTCAATATCGATATAGAAAAAATTGCGGCGGCTATCACAACTAAGACCAAAGCCATCATCCCTGTAGATATCGGTGGATTGCCTTGCGACTATGCAGAGCTAGAAAAAGTCGTCACGCTACACCAACATCTCTTTATGCCTACCAGTGCCAATCAAGAAGCACTCGGTCGTATACTTATCCTGTCAGATGCAGCCCACTCTATCGGTGCCACTTACGAGGGTAAGAGATCAGGCGCACTGACAGATGTATCCGTTTTTTCTTTTCATTCTGTTAAGAACATTACGACAGGTGAGGGTGGAGCCATTTGTCTCAATTTACCTGCTCCGTTTGACAACGAGGAGGTATACAAGTATCTCAAGCACTTCCATCTCTATGGTCAGACCAAGAGTGCTCTCGACAAAACCAAAGCTGGTAAGTGGCGCTATGACATTGTCTCTCCTGGAATGAAAGCCAATATGAACGATATCTGTGCCTCTGTAGGGCTCTCCCAACTCAGGCGCTATGAAAAAGAACTGCTTCCACAAAGACAACAACTCTTCGAGCGATATCAAGAAGCCTTTGCGGAACA
Organism: uncultured Saprospiraceae bacterium; assembly: GCA_937969415.1. Taxonomy (GTDB): domain Bacteria; phylum Bacteroidota; class Bacteroidia; order Chitinophagales; family Saprospiraceae; genus RFSX01. The sequence continues at coordinate 10,113 of CALBWK010000114.1, forward strand.
AGACTGGGCTTATAGACCCACATTGCGTACAGAAAACAAAGTTTCTTCAGCACACCTCTATATGTTACGTTTCTATGACGTAACTGAGGATCAACGTGATGCTCTTATCGACTATCTAACTGACAAAAAAGTGGGAACCAGTGTCCACTATATCCCGATGGCTACCTTCACTTACTTTAAGTCGATAGGTTACAATATTGCCGACTATCCCAATACGTATAAAAATTATGCGCAAGAGATCACTCTTCCTTTATATAATAGCTTACCTGTGGAAAAAGTAGATTATGTGATAGAACAAACTATAGCTGCCTACAATACGATCATTAAAAAAAGAACCGTGTGATAGATACACCCACTAAATATTCTTTTAATCCATTGACGGGAATTGAAATTCCACTTCCTCAAACGCTAGATGACAAAATTAGTATCGATAATTTTTTAGCCGAGCATAAAGGCAAGAAAGTCGTAGTGGTACAAGGACTCGGTTTTGTCGGTGCAGTAATGTCTATCGTCTGTGCCAATGCACTCACTGAAGACTATGCCGTTATCGGAGTAGATCTCGCCAACGAACAAAACTACTGGAAGATAAAATCAATCAATGACGGACAATTTCCTATAGTCGCTAGTGATCCTAAAATAGAAACGTATTATCAACAAAGTAGACAGAAAAATAATTTTCTAGCAACCTATGACCCCTATGCTTACAGTAAAGCAGATGTCATTATTGTTGATATCAATCTTGATGTTGCTAAAGACTCTAATGAGATGAATGATCTAGGTGGATACGATGTTGATCTCTCCCCATTCAAAAAAGCGATGCACGCCATCGGCAACAACTGCAACGAAGATGTTCTGATTCTAGTAGAAACTACTGTGCCGCCAGGCACTAGCCAGAAGGTGGTCAAGCCTATAATTGATAAGTGCCTTAGCGAAAGAGGCTTGTCTCAAGATCAATACAAACTCGGGCACTCTTACGAGAGAGTGATGCCGGGCCCTAACTATATTGACTCCATTCAAAATTTCTATCGGGTATTTGCCGGGATAGATGACAAGAGTGCGGTTGCTACAGAGAAGTTCTTGAGGACAATTATATCGACGGAAAAATATCCATTGACTAGACTTGGCAATACCAATGCCACAGAAATGGCCAAAGTGCTCGAAAATTCTTTTAGAGCGATGAATATTGCTTTTATGGTAGAGTGGACAAGATTTGCCGAAGAAGCAGGCGTCAATATTTATGAAGTGGTCAAGGCGATACGTATGCGCCCGACCCATAAAAACATAATGCTGCCTGGTATGGGTGTGGGTGGCTATTGCTTGACAAAGGATCCATTGTTGGCAAGTTGGTCTAAGCAAAATCTATTTGAAGGGGCTGACCTTACGCAGAGTGAAAAAGGGGTTACTATCAACGACAAGATGCCTGTGTATGCTTTTGAGTATCTTAGAAAAAATGTTGCAGACTTAAAACAGAAAAAAGTGTTACTCCTTGGCGTCTCCTACCGACAGGATGTGGGGGATACCAGATATACGCCGGTAGAGATATTCTACAATTGCCTAGAGCGGGCGGAAGCCAATATTCTACTGCACGACCCACAAGTCCCCTACTGGGAAGAAAAGAAATTGAAAGTCGACCAAGACCACAAACCTCTGCTCAAGCACCAGCCTGACATCATTGTCATCAGCACAGGACATAGCGAGTACAAGAGCGATGAATTTATCAAAGAATTATTGGAGGTGGAAAAAACTTTCATCTATGATACCATCGGCATCTATACCGATACACAATTAGAAACACTATTAACCAAGCATCAAGTAAAAGTCCTCGGAAGAGGAGACATGTAATATGAAAAAGAAAGTACTGATAATAGGCGGCGCAGGCTTCATAGGTTATTATCTCACCAAGCATTTGGCAGAGAATACAGACTATAAAATAACTATAGCTGATAATTTCTTTAGAGGCAAAATGGACGAAGACTTAAGGAAGGTTGTCGCACACAATGATATTAAAGTCATCAAAGCAGACTTGACAGAACCGGTATACTTCCAAGCTTTTGATAAGGATTATGACCAAGTATATATGCTGGCGTCGGTCGTAGGTGTTGATTACACAACGAGTATTCCGAATGAGATCATCAGAATCAATACG
>CALBWK010000115.1 GCA_937969415.1 uncultured Saprospiraceae bacterium
CCAGGCGTTATCAAAATCTATCAAGACGATGATTTTATAGGTGTTATTGCAGAGACCCATATCCAAGCGGAAACTGCTCGTAAGAAAATAAAATTTGACTACAGCAAAAATGCAGATTGGAGCCTTGAGGATATTGAAGAAAAAATAACTGTAGGCAACGGAAATAAAACCATCGTCCAAAAAGAAGGGCCCATTGTAGAGGATATTGATGAGGATGCTGAAATCATAGAATTATCATTTCGATCGTCCATAGGGGCTCATGCGCAAATGGAACCCAATGGCGCAGTAGCCAATTATCAAGATGGTCATCTGGAGATAAAAGTCTCTACACAAGTCCCCCAATTAACACAGTCCGAAGTAGCTAAGGCGATGGGAATGCCTAAGAAAGAGGTCAATATCATCCCGACTTTTTTAGGCGGAGGCTTTGGTAGACGTCTGCATACACCCAATGCCATCCAAGCGGCTAAGTTGTCTAAGTCTATAGGTAGACCAGTCAAATCATTCTTTGATCGGCAACAAGAATTCCAGAACGATATGTTCAGACCACCAACTCACCACGTGATGAAGGCTGCTGTCAAGGATGGGGAGATATTAGGCATCGAGCACCAGTTTGCGAGTGGGGATACTTTGTTCAATTCTGCAATGGACCCGGGAGTAGAGCGGGTTGTCAGAGCGGATATAGGCTCAGTCAGAGGCGGCACAATCATCTATGACGGGATGCCTAGACGATCGACCTACTACCACGTGGACTTGCCATTTGCTACCAGCTTCTGGAGGAGTCTCGGCTTATTGGCCAATGCTTTTGCCATCGAGAGTTTTATCGATGAATTAGCTCTCAAGACCAAACAGAGTCCAGTAGATCTAAGACTCAGCTATATGAAAGATGACAACCCGTATATCGTCAGAGCCAAAAAGGTACTAGAGACCTGTGCAGAGAAAGCGGGCTATAGAGATGAGGTGAAAAATGGAAGGGCAATGGGTATCGCCTTGACCATAGATACAGGCAGTCCTTGTGCACATGTTGCAGAGGTTTCCATAGTAGATGGTAGTATCAAGATACATAAAGTCACTGCTGTACTAGACTGCGGCATAGCCGTCAATCCAGATCAAGTGAGAGCACAGGTAGAGGGCTGTGTGTGTATGGGTATCAGCGCGGCTCTATACGAGAAGATGGAATTAAAGGACAACAAGCTGTTTCCTATTAACTACGGCTCCTACGATATGGCACTGATGCGTGATACGCCTAGAGAAATAGATGTCGTACTTATTGAGGGTATCGATAAACCTGGGCCTGTGGGTGAGCCACCTCTTGGGCCTATCGGCGCTGCTATAGGTAATGCGCTGCGTAGATTGACTGGAGAGCGATTGACTGAGATGCCTTTGTCACAATTTATCACCTAGGTAATCAGGATGACAAGTAAATTATTTTTGCTACTTATTTTTCTAAGTTGTTCTAGCACTCAGAAGAGCAATACAAAGGAGTTAGAAAACAGCTCTGACAAACATCCCGTGGCTAGCTGTCCTTTCAATTTTGAGATCCCCGATCGCACTCAAGTACTGGATCGTCAGCTAATTGAAATATCAGGACTGGCTTATGATTTTCACACAAATCAATTTATCTGTCACAATGATGAGCAAGCCAAGGTGTTTTACCTAGACAACAATCTTGAGTTAGTCAAGTCTAAGAAGTGGGGTAGAAGCGGAGATTTTGAAGCTATAGAAGTAAAAGAACAATATATATATTCTCTAAAAAGTAATGGGACACTTTATATATTTAATCAAGAAACTGAAAAGGTAAAAAGCCAGCCTACACGACTTAAAACTGTACAGAACCCGGAAGGATTATGCTTTGATTATAAGTCTAACAACATACTTCTGATTGCCTGTAAAGGAGAACCATTAAGTAAAACAAGTACAAAAAATTCAAAATACATCTATAGTTACGAGCTCAACAATCAATCTCTAAATGTGGATCCAATGATTGAAATAGCTATTGACTCACTTATTATTTTCACTAAAAACAAACTCAATAACTCTGGAAGCTCTAAAGAAATTTCCAAGCTGAAAAAATTTGCTCCATCAGCTATTGCCGTAGATCCTTTTTCTGGAGATTATTATATATCATCTGCAAAAGGCTCCTCCCTCATTATCTATAATCAGCAAAGACAACTCAAAGATGTTATCTTTCTCAATTCCAGAACCCTCCCTCAGCCAGAAGGTCTAACCTTTGACAAGGCAGGCAATCTCTATATTTCTACTGAGGGGCAAGGGAGCAGTGGAAAAATATTTAAGTACGTGCGACAACAATAGCTGACTCTATTATCCTTAAGCCAACATATATCCACCATCAGCCGTGTAGCTAGCTCCAGTAACATAACTAGAAGCACTTGAAGCTAAGAACAGAGCGAGTCCTGAGATCTCATCCGGCTGTGCCATCCGTTGTGAAGGCAGCTGCTTCGTAAATGCTTTCAACATTTCTTCATTAGCCCAGATCGCTTTACTGAACTTGGTTTGTATGAGACCAGGGCAAATGGCATTGGATCGAATACCCAATCGTCCCCATTCTTTGGCCTGAGACTTGGTCAGCATAATCAATGCCGCCTTAGAAATGGAATAAAGTCCTAATCCAAATGAAGGCTTGAGTCCTTCTACAGAAGCAATATTAATAACGGAACCACCGCCTCGCTCTTTCATCATTGGTTGACATAAATTGGACAAGGTAAATGCAGCACGTACATTCACATTCATTATCTTATCAAAAACTTCTGTCGAGCTTTCAGAGAGCTGCCCAAACACAGGATTAGTTGCAGCATTATTGATCAATATATCGACGCCTCCACAATTGTCCTGAGCAAACTGAGCCAATGCTCTAAGCTGTTCCTCATCCCCTACATTGCAAGCTTGGGCAAGAGCTTGCCCACCAGAAGCATTAATCTCCTTAGCTACACTATCGATTGCATCTTGAGAACGACTACTTACAATCACTTGTGCACCACTTGCTGCTAGAGACTTAGCGATACTGGCGCCTATACCTTTAGAAGAGCCTGTAATCAGTGCTACTTTTCCTGTTAGATCAAACTGTTCCTTCATAGTTCTACTTTTTCTTAATCCCGAGTAAAGAAAATGCTAATTTGGACTAATCAAGAAAAAACCCAATAATAAGATTAGCGAATAGCCTATGCCACAACCCAAGATTGTCGTTATTACTGGTGCTGCCTCAGGGATAGGTGCTGCTACTTCAAGAATATTTGCCGACCAAGACTATAGATTGGTACTCTTAGATGTTGCTTATGAACAGCCTCAACAAGCGTCCAATAATAAAAATGACACGTCTACTTTGCATCTTAAAGTCGACGTCAGTCAAGCCCAAGAGGTAAACGCAGCTTTCCAACATATCGTTGATACATATGGTCGCATTGATATCCTTGTCAACAATGCAGGAGTAGGGACAAAAGAATTTGTAAAAACTGAACATCACGATCTAGATGACTGGCAACGAGTTATCGCAATAAATCAATCAAGTGTCTTTTATTGTATGAAGTACGTTCTTCCGCAGATGACTCAACAAGGATTTGGCAATATTATCAATGTTGCCTCTTTGGCAGGACTCAAAGCCTCAGGCTATAACTTGGCTTATTCTGCCAGCAAATTTGCTGTGGTCGGTATGACCAAGTCCGCAGCTCTAGAATATGGAAGTCAAAATATCCGTATCAACTGTGTTTGCCCAGGATACACCAAATCACCATTATTGGATTCTTTATTTACGATGAAACCCAAGCTCAAAGAAAGATTTCTTCAAGCAACACCGATGGGTCGATATGGGCAACCAGAAGAAATTGCAGAGGCCATTTTGTGGCTCGCTTCAGAAAATTCTAAATACATAACTGGCCAATCCATCGTCATCGATGGTGGCCTATCTCTATAATATGAACAGACAAATTATTCTCAAACAAAGACCTGTAGGTCTTCCTGATGCAACAACTTGGGCCTTGCAAGAGCAGCCTATTCCAAAAGCTACTGAAGGTCAAGTTATCATCAAAACGCATTATGTTTCCTTAGACCCCGCTATGAGAGGATGGATCAGTGATCAGAAATCGTACATACCTCCAGTAGAATTAAATGCTGTGATGCGTGCAGGGACGATAGGCACAGTAGTAGAAAGTCGCCATCCAAAATTTGAAGTCGGTGATGTTCTCTCAGGTTGGGGTGGCGTACAGCAATATATCGCTACAGATGGCGAAGGACATTTCAAAGTGGATACCGCGTTGGTGCCGATGACCAAATATCTCGGCGCTCTTGGTATGCCAGGGATGACAGCCTACTTTGGTATTCTAGATGTAGGCAAAATAAAAGAGGGAGAAACAGTCTTAATTTCTGGCGCAGCAGGTGCCGTAGGCAGTGTTGCCGGACAGATAGCAAAGATCAAAGGTTGTAAAGTCATAGGTATTGCAGGTGGGCCAGAGAAGTGCACCCACGTTGTCAACAACTTAGGCTTTGACGGTTGCATCGACTACAAAAATGCTTCCGTGAGTAAGGGCATCAAAGAGCATTGTCCCAAAGGAATTGATGTCTACTTTGATAATGTAGGAGGAGAAATTCTAGATGCTGCTCTAGCAAAATTAAGGATGCGAGGCAGGGTAGTTCTTTGTGGCGCCATCTCGCAATATAATAACACAGAACCTGTTCAGGGTCCAAAAAATTATCTTTCACTGCTCGTCAATAGAGGTGTGATGCAGGGACTAATTGTTTTTGACTATGCAAAGAGATACCGCGAGGCTGGCCTCGAAATGGGACAATGGATGATGCAGGGTAAACTAAAAACTGAAGAAACTGTAGAGACTGGAATAGAAAATTTCCTCCCAACTTTCGCTAAGCTTTTTAATGGACAGAAGAAAGGAAAACTCCTTCTAGACATTTTAGATAAATCGTAAATCGCAGCCCTCTATAAAATGAATTATCTCCTCAAGCTACAACAGAAAGTCCAAAGATATCCACTCGGGAAAACGATATTCTCAAGATTGGTTGCTAGCAAAGCGCCTTACTTCAAAACTATAAAACCACAGATTGAAGAGCTAAGACACAACTACCTGCGTGCTTCTATGAGGAAAAGGAGAAGTGTAGAAAATCATTTAGGTACTGTACACGCTATCGCCAGTTGTAACCTCTGCGAATTTACAGCAGGCATATGTATGGAAGCTTCCATCCCTAAGCACCGTCGATGGATACCAGTTGGGATGGACGTACAATATCTAAAAAAAGCAGAATCAGATGTGGAAGCTATTTGCGATCTCAATGCCGTAGAATGGGAGACTACAGACTCTGTTGATTGCCACGTATCCGTCTTAGACAAGAATAAAGTAGAAGTGGTCAAAGCCATTATCACAATGAAAGTATCTGACAAAAAGAAAAAATAATGAAAGCCATTCTCTGTGAAACACTAGGGCCTCCCAGCAAGCTTGTCTATAAAGAAGTTCCTGATCTTACTCCAAGCAATAATGAGGTACTTATCAAGGTAAAAGCTTGTGCTGTAAATTTCCCCGATACCCTTATAATCCAAGGCAAGTATCAGTTTAGACCAGATCTTCCTTTTTCTCCAGGTAGTGACATTGCAGGAGTAGTACAGGCTGTAGGACCAGAAGTAAAGAACTACAAAGAGGGTGACGAAGTATTTGGTATCACAAGGTATGGTGGAATGGCAGAACAAATCTTAGTCAACGAAGGCAATGTCTTCCCCAAACCGCCCGGTATGGACTTTAAGATAGCAGCTTCATTTCTCTATGCTTATGGCACATCCTTACATGCGCTTAAAGATAGAGCACAAGTTAAAGAAGGAGAAACAGTCGTCATTATGGGTGCTGCAGGAGGTGTTGGCCTAGCAGCTGTAGACCTTGCTAAGAGATTGGGTGCTAGGGTAATCGCTTGTTGCTCTACACAGGCTAAGCTAGATCTATGTCAGACCTATGGGGCAGATGAAATGATTAACTACACCAACGAAGATATCAAGTCGAGAATCAAAGAACTCACCGGCGGAAAGGGTGCTGATGTCATCTATGATCCAGTAGGAAGTCATTATACCGAACCTGCTCTTAGGGCAATGGCTTGGGGAGGTCGATATTTAGTTGTCGGTTTTGCCGCTGGGGAGATTCCCAAAATCCCTCTCAACTTAGCACTGCTTAAAGGCTGCTCTATAGTTGGTGTCTTCTGGGGCAGATTTGCACAAGAAGAACCACATAAGAATATGGCCAACAGCTTACAGATTTTAGATTGGTTCAGCAAAGGCGCAATCAAGCCTCATATCCACAAGATATTTTCTCTTGAGCAAGCACCGCTAGCCATCCAAGAACTGATGGATAGAAAAGTCTTAGGGAAGGTGTTGATTGAAATATAATCCTTGTGCTATAACTTAGCTGCCAAGTAAGAAGCTTGTTTAATGGCACGCTTGGCGTCTAGTCCCGCTGAGTCCTTGGCGCCTCCTATAATATGAATCTGACTAGGATCAAGAGTCAAGTCCTTCGATATTGTCTCGTATTTTTCTTGACCAGCACATATCACTACGTTATCTACCTCTAGGATTTTCAATTCGCCTCCAACTTTTATAGTAAATCCGTGGTCACTCATCTTGAGATACTCACATTGTGAGTGCATCTCAACTTCTTTTTTCTTGAGAGAAGCACGATGTATCCATCCAGTCGTTTTACCTAAGCCCTTACCGTGCTTACCTGTCGATCTTTTAAGTAGGTAGATCTTACGAGCTGAGGGGGTATCCTCTGCAGGCATAGTTGCACCCGCTTTTGCGTACGACATATCCACTCCCCATTCTTTCATATAAGTAGGTGTTTCCATTGCTATCTCAGGATTGTGCTCAGCGAGAAATTCAGCAACATCAAACCCGATACCACCTGCTCCTACAATTGCGACACGATTACCCACAGACTTACCTTCCCACAGAACATCCCGATAGCTCAGTACTGCGGGATGATTGTCTCCTTCAAATTCTATCTTCCGAGGTGTGACGCCTGTAGCAATAATGATCTCATCATAACCAACTTCATTAAGCATTGGAGCAGATACACGGGTATTGAGAAAAACCTCCACCTTATGCTTCTTTAACATTGCTTGGTAATACCGTATGGTCTCTGCATAGTCCTCCTTGCCAGGGATGAGTTTGGCCATATTAAACTGACCACCTAATTTATCCGTGCTTTCATATAGGTGGACAGTATGTCCTCTTTCTGCACATAAGGTGGCTGCCGCCAATCCTGCAGGACCTCCACCTACCACGGCAATTTTCTTTTTTATTTCTGCGGGAAGATAGTTCAGTTCTGTTTCGTGACAAGCTCGAGGATTGACAATACAGGAGCATCTCTGCATAGTAAAGGTGTGATCGAGGCAAGCTTGATTACAGGCAATACAAGTATTGATTTCATCTGGCTTACCGTCCATCGCTTTCTTAACAAACTGAGAATCTGCCAACAAAGGTCTGGCCATAGAAACCATATCGCTGCAGCCTTCAGCTAGAACAGCCTCTGCAATATCTGGTGTATTGATTCTATTGGTTGCAATAAGAGGAATAGATACTTCTCCCATCAAGCGCTTCGTCACCCACGCAAATCCACCTCTTGGCACCACGGAACCGATTGTCGGTACTCTTGCTTCGTGCCAGCCTATACCCGTATTGATAATCGTTGCACCTGCCTTTTCTATCTCCTTAGCTAGGGTTACAACCTCTGCCCAAGTGCTCCCATCTTCTACTAAGTCCAACATTGATAATCGGTAGATGATTATAAAGTCTGTTCCTACGCGATCGCGTATTCCTTGGACAATCTTTATCGGAAACTGAATGCGGTTTTCATAGGAACCGCCCCATCTGTCAGTTCGGTGATTGGTTCGCTTGACAATAAATTGATTGATAAGGTAGCCTTCAGACCCCATAACTTCTACACCATCATAACCAGCCTCTTGAGCAAGTGCAGCGCAAGTAATGTAATCTTCTATAGTTCGTTCTATATCCGCATCTGTGAGTTCTCTTGGGGTAAACATATTGATGGGTGCCTTGATTGGTGAGGGCGCAACGAGATCTTTACTGTAAGCATATCTACCTGTATGTAAGATTTGCATACAGATCTTGCCGTCCTCTTTGTGTACTGCCTCTGTTATGACTTTATGATGTGCAACATCTTCTGATGTCATCATTACAGCACCACCAGCACCTACGACACCTTCTTTATTGGGCGAGATACCACCTGTGACCATCAATCCGATTTGTCCCTTAGCACGTTCCGCATAGAAAGCAGCAGCCATTACATTACCTCCTGGAATCTCTTCCAGCATAGTATGCATAGAACCCATTAAGACCCTATTCTTAAGTGTAGTAAACCCTAGGTCTAAGGGCTCTAATAATTTATCGTACATCTATTGTTTGTCTATTTTCTATACCAATATTGAGTTCTACCCAAGAATGGCGTCCCTATATAGCCTCTCACTTTAAGTTTGTCATTACCCTCCAATTTGATGACACATCTGTATTCTTTGCCAGAGGCAGGGTCGAGTATGTATCCTCCAGACCACTCTTTGCCATCTTTTTCCATATCTCGCATAAGCGTCATACCTACTATTGGTGCATCTTTTTTATCGCCCTTACAAGCTTCGCAATGGGTCTTATCAGCTGCAGGTAATAACTCTCTGACTGTAGCAAAGAGGTTTCCATCTATTTCGTGGATTTCTATATAGGACTTCTCAACACCGTCTGTATCGTCTATAGTTTTCCATAGGCCTAGAGGCGATTGGGCAGAGAGATAAGAAGTAGCAATTAATATCGCAATACAGGTTGGTAAAAATTTCATATCACTTTTTAGTGCAATTTAAGTTGTATCAAAACATTATTCAGATATATAACGGCTTATTAACCAAATCCCAAGCGTGTATATCAGAGATAACCCTAGGGTATTCAAATGTATACTTTAGGGGGATTCAACCATATACACATGTACTAGAAACAAATATCAATTAGACCTAACTAGACTAGAAGATTATTGGCTATCTTCAATTTAACATCTTAAGGATATGTTATGGTCGCAGCGCAGCACAGAAATACATCGTTCTCTGAACACCAAGACTTGCCACACACTGTGCTATTCAGTGCCTATCGAATTAACAAACAAATAAGGTATATGTCAAAAAGAGCCTTAGCACTCTGTCTAAGTATGGTATTCTTATTGAAGCTTAGCGCTCAGGATATCCATTACTCCCAATTCTTTAACTCACCACTCAATCTCAATCCTGCATTGACAGGAATGTATAATGGAGATGCCAGAGTACACGCCAACTTTAAAAATCAATGGGAGAGTGTGCCTGTGGGGTACAACAGTGCAGACCTTGGTTTTGATCTCAAGAAAAGGGTGGGCAAAAAAGCCAACTACCTAGGTTATGGTGCACTACTCAATTATGATACGGCTGGTGATCTAGATCTCGGTTGGACAGGAGCCAATGCATTTCTTGCCTTTGGGCTCAAAATAAAAGATCACAGTTACCTTTCGCCCGGTGTAACTGTTGGTTATTACCAAAGAGCCTTTGACCCAAGTCTTGCTACAACTGGTAGCCAATGGAATGGCAAGGTTATCTCAGCAGGCACACCACCAGAAGCCCTAGCCAATGAGTCTATTAACTTCCTAGATGTAGGTGTAGGGTTAAATTACAGATGGCAAAAGAATTATAGGAAACATTTAGATTTGGGTGGAAGTCTTCTCCATCTCAATACACCAAGTCAATCTTTCTCTGACAACCAAAATTTTATCGTCGAAAGACCACAAAGACTTTCCTTCTATGGAATGCTTAACTATCAAATCCTTGACGATGTAGATCTTGTTGTCAATGGGTTATATAGTACACAAGCCACATATGATGAAATTGTCCTTAATGCGCAAGGAAAGATCTATCTAGGAGGTAACAAAGACAAAGCTCTATTCTTAGGGGCTGGCTATAGATTTAACGATGCTTGGTATCCGATGATCGCTATTCAAGTAGGACAATTCTATGGCGGATTTTCCTATGATCTCAATATCTCCAATTTTGATGTAGCGACAGGAGGACGAGGCGGTCCGGAACTAGCCCTTAGATATATCTGGGCCAGAGTACCAGAGACAGCATATGAACCTTGCTTAATTTTTTAAATATCACACTATCATCACTATGCGTAAAATAAAATACCTCATAGTCCTCTCAGGGTTGATAATGTGTATCAACAATGTACAAGGACAATACTATTCTTTTAAGGATCTTGTCAAATCAGCAGATGAGGCTTATAACAACAAACATTATTACAAAGCTTTAAACAACTATACTCAAGCAATTGAACAAAATGAAGATGCGAAGCCTCAGGTATTCTTTGCAGCAGCATCGGCAGCCCAAGAGGTCAATGCCTTAAACTATGCTAAAGAATATTACCAAAAGTATATCGACAGTGGAGATACAGAATTCGAGTCAGTAGTACTATATCAACTGGCTAAGTTAGAGCATCAAATCGGGGAGTACGATAAGGCCATCATCAATTATAATTTGTACTCTTCTGAGTATGGTGGACAGGATGCTAAAATTGATATGGATATAAGCCAACAGAAAGAAGCAGCACAATGGGCATTGAGTAACGAAACGGAAGAATCCATAGAATACACAGAAAGGCTGAGCGACACAATCAACACCAATAGTTCGGAAAATGCTCCAGTTTTACTTGGGGAGGACTTGATATATGCATCACTTAGGTTTCCCATAGAAGATGATGAATACCAAAGATCAAGGACCAAGATTTTGAGAAACGGCGACCTTGTAGATATACCTAATATAACAGAGGAACAGCTCACTTCTAATTCAGCGTTCAACAGTGAAGGCACTAAGATGATATTTACAATCTGTGATTACGTCAACACGTATAGCATTCATTGTAAATTATACTCTGCTGATGTAGGTCCTAACTTGACAATAAGAAATGTGCAGCCATTGCCGAGTCATATTAATCAGCCCAACACCAATTCTACTCACCCAACTATAGGTGAAGTGAATGGCCAAACATTTATGTATTTCTCTTCTGATAGAGCAGGTGGCAAAGGACAATACGACATATACAAAGTACTGGTCGACGAAAACAATGTAATGGGCGCACCTACAAATGTGCTAGAAGTCAATACGCCAGGAAATGATATGACACCATATTTTCACAATGCTACAGAGACGTTGTATTTCAGTACAGATGGACGCAATGGATATGGAGGTTATGACATATTTAAAACAAATAAGGAAGCGTCTGAACCTGTTAATCTTGGCAAAAACATCAATAGTTCTTACAACGAACTCTATTACACACTAGCACAAGATGGCATTAGAGGACACTTTACTTCCAATAGGCCAGGATCAAGTTTTGCTGAAGACAAATATGAAACCTGTTGCTATGACATCTATTCTGCAAAGAGTAAAAAATGTATAGTAACTCTCAATACACTAACCTTTGATGACACAACAAAAGAAAGCTTGGATCAGGTTATGATCAAAGTCATCAGTACTAAAGACAACACTTTACTCTACGAAAAAAGCTTAGCGGGCAATGAAAATAATATTGAGCTGCCTTGCAATGAAGATCTCAAACTAATAGCAAGTAAGGACGGATATGATGACTATGAGCTAAATCTAACTGAGTTACTCAAAGGTCAAAAAGGTGATGAAGTCATTTCTAAAGACCTCTTCTTGATACCAAATGTTATTGGTCTAGAGTTGGCTGTGTTTGAGGAAGTAGCAAGAGCGCCATTGACTGGTGCGACGGTTTACTTGACCAATCTAGCTACGAATGAAATCCAGACTCAAGAAATGAACCCAGGTCATATTTTCAACTTCGATATCAGACCAGATACAGACTACCTGATAGAAATAAACAAAGATGGTTTCAAAGAGGAGACTATAAAACTCAATTCGGGTAAAGCAGATGTAAAGATCACAAAAGAAGCCATTCTAAAATATGTGGATGTCGTAGAGAAATCTATCGTGTCTTTAGAAAATGCTATTCCAGTCAGTCTATACTTTGATAACGATCGACCTAAGATAGGCAGCAATAAGAATGAGTCGGCTCAGACCTACTCCCAGATTTATGGCGACTATTATAGCCAAAAGCCAAAATTCAGAGATGCTTATCTAGCACTATTTAGTGGGTCAGATCGTGTGACGGCCTTTCAGGAAGTGGATTATCTTTTTGAAAATCTAGTGAAGGCAAGCTTTGATAAGTACGACACTTTTAAGAAGCAATTGCAGATTGTACTAGAAGCTGGTCAAGACGTCAATGTTTATCTAAGGGGATATACTTCTCCATTGGCACAAGGTGATTATAATACAGCGCTAGGTAAAAGAAGGGTTGACAGTATTAGAAAGGAATTTGACACTTGGAATAATGGCGTCTTAGTCCCTTATATCTTATCTGGACAACTAAAAGTAACGGAAAGGTCCTTTGGAGAGACAACAGCACCAGCTAGTGTAAGTGATGATCCGAGCGCACCGAGTCGATCTATCTACAGCCCAGAAGCCAGTAGAGAAAGAAGAGTAGAAATTGATGAAATAAAAATTCAACGTTAAAAAAGTTAAGCACCCATGAAATATAATCAAGCATATATCAAGCTTATCATAGGTCTGGCTTTCTGCCTCCAGGGTTTTTCTCTGATGGCCACACACGTGGCGGGAGGTACGATGACTTATAGATGTCTAGGAAATTCTCAGTACGAAATCTCAATGGAATTCAGAAGAGATTGCCTCAACGGTGATGAAATTGCACCCTTTGATGACCCAGCACTTTTTGGCGTCTTTGATTCGAATGGAAACTTAGATGTGAACGTAGAGCAATTTGGAGCATTTAGGATTCCGCTTACTCAGAATGATACACTGTTCGAAATATTGACAACAGAATGTAATGTTATTTCTGGAGATGTCTGTGTACAAACGACACTCTACAGAGATACGATTACTTTGCCGCGCAAACCAGGTGGCTACATTATCGCATACCAGCGTTGCTGTAGAAATATAACACTTAACAATGTTGTCGATCCCCTCAATACTGGGGCAACTTATTTTGTACGTATTACAGATAAGGCACTTGAGGAATGTAACAGTTCTCCAGAATGGAGAGCTTGGCCGGATATATTTATCTGTGCAGATGATACACTAAACTTCTTGCACAATGCCTTTGATGCAGATGGAGATTCTCTGGTTTATGAATTATGCAGACCCTCAGATGGTCTTACTGCTGATAACAATATCTGGAATACACCTCCAGCTACATTAGATATACCAGGCGTAGCTTTTAGGGACGGATTTGGTGTAGATAATTTATTTGGTGGTGGGGACCCGCTAACGATAGATCCTGTCACAGGACAGATGTTTGCTGTTCCTCTACCACTAGAATCTCAGTTTCTAGTTGGTGTTTGTGTCAAAGAATACAGAGATGGAGTGTTACTATCAGAAGTCAGAAGAGACTTTGAATACAATGTAAGGATTTGCGGTAGAGCACCTATAGCAGAAGCTGCACCAGATGCCTTTGTGAAGTGTAATAGTTTAGAAATTGAGTTTACGAATAATTCAGTTTCTAACTTTCTAGAATTTGATAGCTTAGAATTTACTTGGATTTTTGATTTTCCAGATACCAATCTAATCTCTAATGAAATCAATCCTACATTTACTTATCCGCAGTCTGGAAATTATGAAGTGGCGCTTGCTGTTTTTGATGGCACTTGTACTGATACAACTTTTCTTAATGTCTCGGTTGCCACAGAGGATGATCCCGAACTGAGTTTATTCTTTACAGCAGAAAATTGTAATCCCAACACAACTGTCACCTTAGAAGCCTTTGAAAGCTTTACAGAAACAGTACCTGACTCCAACTACACTTGGATAGTTACCGATGCGGTTGGCAACACAAGTACACTTATAGGGCCAGCAACCTCCTTGGATATCGGACCAGATCAAATGATTTCTGTCAGACTAGAAGTTATAGGACCTACTGGCTGCTTGAGTACTTATAGTGAAGAAATAAATGTTGTCACCATACAAGAACCTCAAGCTGATTTTAACTTGTCATCGTTCAATTGTAATTCTATCACCTCGATTGCCTTAGATGGTACAGTGATGACCAACACTGCTGTGCCAGACGAAAATTTTATTTGGACAATTACAACAAATAGCGACACCTTAAATGCAGTGGGCAGCAACCCAACTGTAGACATAGGTGCCGATCAGACAATACAAGTCTTACTGCAAGTAATGACAACAGAAGGCTGTATTGATACGATAAGTCAAAGCTTCGACATAGAAACCGCAGCAGACCCATCAGCGTCTTTTACCTACACGGCAAGAAATTGTAATGGGTCGACAGAAATATTACTGAATGGTGATGCGCAAGGCGTAATGCAAACCGTAGATGCAAGTTCCTATGTCTGGAACATAATTGCTAACAATGCAATGCAAACTGCCAATGGACAAAATGTTGTCGTCGACATTAACTCAGATCAAGTCGTCATCGTTGAGATGCAAGTGTCAAGTATCGAAGGGTGTACGACTACTATAAGAGATACCATTCAAGTATCTACCGTACCGTTTGCTCCTGTATTTACAAGTTCTGTTGTGTGCCCTGGAGAATCAGCTGTTATATTTACAAACTTGGATCCTAGCACGTCTATTGATGTGCAACCTAGCACCAATTTAATAATAGACAACGGGAACTATATTATTACCAATAATACGATAACACAAACCTATTCTATCACAGTAGACAACGGTGATTGCCAGCAAACTGGTTCTGTAACTGTTACCGTAGATTCTAATCCGAGCTTTGCAGAGCTAGCAGATGTAATACAATGCGGTGATGAGACTATTCAACTTAATCCAAATGGCAACACAGCTTACGTTTACAATTGGGAGGGCCCAGCTGGTGTAAACTTTGACCAATCAGCTCCGAATCCAACTGCCTCTGTTCCTACTTCTGGATTATTTTTTGTCACGATATCTACCAGTGCACTTAGTGACTGCTTTGCTTTTGATACCTTACAAGTTAATCGAGTAGAGCTACCTTCTATAATCATCTCACCTTCCAATCAATTGATCTATTGTGAAGGGACTGAAATAACAATAGGCGCAACAAGTAGTGGAGAACTAACCTGGTTTGATGAAAATGGATTGGTTATTAGCAATGGAGCAACACCAATAACTATAGACGGCTTAACGGAATCTGTAGTCTATACGGTACAATCCGTTGATCAATTTGGATGTAGCTCGACAGAAACTTTAGAGATACAATTTATACCGGCACCTACTTTTGGATTTACAGCAGACTCCGAATTCAATGCTTGTTTTGGCGAGCCAGTAACCGCAGCAGTTAATTCTCCAGCTGCTATTACTTGGACAACGTTAGATGGTACTGTAATTTCTAATACGAGTGTCTTGAATATAGATGCGCTTACACAAGACTCGACCTTTATAATCACGGCAACCAATGACTTAGGTTGTCAATCTGAGCAGATGGTTACTCTAGAAGTCCTACCGCTACCGCAGACAAGTCCAGTTCCTCTTCAGTTAGGAATATGTTTGGATGCAGAAGTAAGCTTCAGTATTTCATCACAAGACTCAGTTACTTGGAGAGATGAGACTGGGATGATTCTCTCGACAGATACAACTCTGCTGCTATCTAATCTAATAGAACAAACTACTTACTTTGCTGAGTATATCAATTCTAATGGTTGTGTGAATTTTGACACCTTAACAGTGGATGTATTTGATGAAGTCGGTTTGGAAATAAACTCAGGAGATGAGGCGCAAGTCTACTGTCAAGGCTTTAGCCCCGAAATAACCACCACTGTTAATGTGGCTTCTGATATAGAATGGTTTGTTAATGGTGTGCTTGTGGGAAGTGGATCCGAATTGATAGACTTCTTTCCAGACGGTGACTTCGAACTTATTGCTGTAGCATCTGACGCTTCTGGCTGTACAGAATCTGATACAATATCAGTAATGGAATCGTTTGCTGAAGGTGATATAACAGGTCCCGACTCGCTGTCGCTTTGTTTGGGTGAAGAAACTGTGTTGACTTATAATCCCAACTTCGCTTCAGACTTTGAAATAGAATGGACACCTACTGATTTCGTAGATCAGATCGGCACCTCTATAGTCATTAGTCCAAGTGAAACAACAACCTATACTGTCATATATACAAATGGTGATCGATGTAAGGACACAACAAGTATTGACATAGCCGTTGGTGGGTTTCCCCAACAACCCATTGCCACAACTTCGCTTGACGAAATCTGTCTCCAAGAAAGTGTGAACCTTGACATAGTCAATATCTCAGGAAATGAAGATATTATATGGACTCCGAGTAGCACACTAGATGATGCTTCTGCGGTTGATCCTATTGCAACGCCTACAGAGACAACGACCTATGAGGTGTTGGTTACAGACGACCTTGGTTGTACCTCAGAGAGTAGTGTAGAAGTAAGAGTCATTTTGCCCACTTGTACTGAGGCGGATGTTTTCATACCTAATATGTTCACACCTAATGCAGATATGCTTAATGACATCTTCAAACCAGAATCTAATTTTATCGAATCTATGACACTAGTTGTCTACGACAGATGGGGAGAAGAAGTATACTCTACAACGGATGTTAACGGCGGATGGGACGGCACCTATCTAGGAGAAGAATTGACTCCAGATGTGTATGGTTACTATTTTACGGCAGTCTGTATTAATGGCTTTACATATGAAAAACAAGGTAACGTTACCTTGATGAAATAGTCGTATAAGGAATTGAGCCTTAGTGCCAAGAGAAGTATCTTTGTGGCCTATGAGCAAAAAGGGTAGAGTATTGGTAGCAATGAGTGGAGGTATAGATAGTACTGTCACTGCTATGATGCTGCACGAGCAAGGATATGAGATAGTAGGCATTACAATGAAGACTTGGGATTATGCCTCATCAGGCGGATCAAAGAAAGAGACAGGCTGTTGCAGCTTGGATTCTATCAATGATGCTCGTCAGATTGCTGTCGAGAAAGGCTTTCATCATTTCATTGTGGATATCAGAGAGGAATTTGGAGATTATGTTATTGACAACTTTGTCGATGAATATATCGCGGGTAGGACACCTAATCCTTGCATCCTTTGCAATACGCATATTAAGTGGAGTGCCTTACTCAAGAGAGCGGATGCAATGGATTGTGAGTTTATAGCAACTGGTCACTATGCTAAAATCAAAAATTCCAACGGCCGATACTACATATCCAAAGGTGTAGATCCTCGTAAGGATCAGTCTTATGTACTATGGGGCTTATCGCAAGAGTGTATGGCAAGAACGATCTTCCCGCTTGCTGATTATACTAAAGAAGAAATACGCCAGATGGCTTTTGACTGGGGGTACGAAGCCTTATCGAAAAAGCCAGAGAGTTATGAAATATGTTTTGTACCCGATAATGACTACAGAAACTTTCTAAAGCGTAGAGTACCAGAACTTGAAGAGAGTGTAAAAGGTGGACAGTTCGTCAACGCTGCTGGTGAGGTACTGGGCACACATGATGGTTATCCGTTCTATACTATAGGACAACGAAAAGGACTCGGTGGAGGATTTGACACTCCAATGTATGTGACAGATATCAAACCAGAAACGAACACCATCGTACTCGGACAGTCAGACGAATTGCTCAAAAATGCGATGTATGTCGGTGACTTCAACTTTCATAAAGACACTCAGTTAGATCCTAACAAAGAGTATGTCACAATGGTACGTTATAATGATCCTGGCGTCCTTAGCAATGCAAAAGTTACTGATGACTTAGAAATCAAAGTAGACTTCTTGGCCAATGTACGCGGCATCGCTCCAGGTCAATCAGCTGTATTGTATGATGGTGAAGACGTAGTTGCAGGTGGCATTATCTTAAGGAAATAGGTCAGTTAGCTACTTTCAACTCATTCTTTTTTCGTCTAATTTTGTAGGCATCACGCTATCATATGAAACAGATTAACAAATACATACTGGCTACATTCATTGCTGTCCTTGGACTTTTTGCCTGCCAAGACGAAACCCTAACCTTTTCTGATACTCTATTGGGGCTAGAGTTTTACCCAGTAGAAGAAGGCCGTTCTTGGACCTATAGAATGGATTCCACAATAATCATTGGTGGAGGCAATACAATTGCTAATACCTCCTCTTTTTTAAAAGAAGAGATTATAAGCAGTTTTATTAATGGGAGTGGTGATACAACTTTTGTATTAAATATTTCTAAATCTCCATCACTAGGTGGACCATTTAGAACTACCAATACTTGGGCTATAGAAAAGTCAAATTCCCGTGTCGTCAAGATTGAAGAAAACCTCGGCTTCCTTAAATTGGCTTTCCCTATCAGAGAGGGTAATGAGGCAGATAATACTTTCTTTGACCAACAAATAAAGGTCGATATCGCTCAACAGCAAATCCAACCTTACAAAGGGTGGCGTTACAAAGTACTGAGCAGAGGTAATCAAGTCAATGTAGCCGGAGAACAGTTTATCAATGTTACGACTATCAGACAGGCAGATAATCAAGTTGACTTTGTCAATGATCTGGAACAACGCTATGTTATAGAACAATATGCACCTAACGTCGGACTATTGAGTCGTACCATGGAGATATTCAATACGCAATGCGGAACGCCTTGTCGTGACGAACCTTGGATAGATAAGGCAGAAGAAGGCTTTTCTGTTGTCCAGACTTTAGTAGAGTACAATTGATAGAACTCATCCACATAGGCCATTCTCGCAAAGCCAGAGGTATTGAAGGCAGCTTTAGAGTGTATGTAGAAGACAACTATATTGAAGATTTGAAGAAGGCACGAGCACTATTTATATCTATAGATGGCTCAGAAGTACCCTTCATTATAGAATCGGTAACTGATCAGAAATCCTTATTAGTTAAGCTAGAAGATATAGACAATCCAGAGGATGTACAACCACTCTTGGGTAATGAAATATCCTTGCACATCGACGAAGTATCTGAAAAAGAAAACTTAGAATCGCAACATCCATTAACCGGATACAGGGTAATAGATCAAGACGATCAAGTGATAGGCGTTATAGAAGAGCTGATAGAATATCCAGACCAACTGTTGGCAAAATTATTAATAGAGCAAAAGGAAGTGTTACTCCCTATCCACGAAGACCTGATCATAGACCTTAACGAAGATGAGCAACAGATACAGATTACAATTGCAGAGGGGCTACTCACTCTCTAATTCTCTTAGCTAAAGAAGCCAAATTGCCAGGGTTTCAATAGACGAGGTACTATTTTTTTGTGTAGAGAAGTCTTGATATCTGGTCGCTTCACTACTAGTCCCATTTTATAAAAATCAACAGTATAGCAAGGGGCAAAAGCTTTAATATCCTCCCAAGCTCTACGCATCTCCTGAGACCAATTGATATCATCGAGAACAAAGAACATTTCCTGTGGGCCTGCCTCCCAGAAAGTTGTAAAATACCTCATCGTCCCCTCATAACTGTGATCTCCATCCAAATAGAAAAAATCACAAGTCTCTAATGCCTTGTTATGCGAAAAGAGAAAATCATCGAAGGTCATCGTCATAAAGTCTGCAGTATAACCAAGTATTTTAAAATTGGCTTGGGCTATTGTACTAAGCTCCTTGGCGGCCTCCACCGTTGTAAATAGAGATTTCGTTCGAGCAGATCGCATATAGGCACTACTGATGCCGAGATTAGTACCAAACTCTATAAGATGATCTGGCTGGTAATGAAGGACTAAATTCCGCAAGAACCGGCACTTCCATTTATTAGAGACAGCAGTAGACAGGAGTTTGGAGATTTTAATGGTCTTGGTTTGACCTGTTCCTTTAGCGCCATAATCAACATAGGTCAGTGTATCTGTTCTATCCTCTAACTGAGCTCTCAAGGCTTCGATTCGGCTATCTGCATAGTAAGTTTTCCCCATATCGCTAGCAGCTCTTATAAGCCCATACAACAAAGGAGAATGAATCTTATTAATAGTCTCCGCTCTTAAGTAGAAATCAATCAATGAATAGAGTGCTCTGGTCAATGAAAATTTTAAATTTGATTCTGGATTCAAAAAAACCAAAATTGGCAATAGCGAACTACATACTTGGCTTCATATTTCGGATAATATTTATTTTCTGTGCGCTGATTTTTCATCCAATTCAGTGGATAGCTTATAATCTAATAGGGGAGAATGCACAACAAAATACAGTTATATGGATGAATGGTATCCTTACCAAAGCTATTGGGTTCTGTGGTAATAAACTAAAGTATACAAATAGGTATGAAGTGCCAGCAGATCGACCTATTGTCTTTGCTGCTAATCATCAAAGTATGTGGGATATAGTAGGTATCTATTGGTATTTACGAAAGTATAGACCAGTATTTGTTTCTAAAGTAGAACTAAAGAAGGGCCTACCCAGCATATCCTATAATCTCAGGAAGAGTGGAGCTGCCTTTGTAGACCTCAAGGATAAGAAAACAACAATTAAAGAAATACTCACCCTCAGCCAAAAGATACAAAAAGAAAGGAGAGCCGCCGTCATCTTTCCTGAAGGACGCAGATCTCGTGATGGTGTGCTTAAAGACTTTGCAGCGGGTGGACTAATAGCTTTATTAAAGAAGGCTCCAGATGCACTAGTTGTTCCTATAGCTATTGATGGCACTGGTGCAATAACTGCTAAGAAATATAAAATCAATGCTTTTAAGCAAGTAAGTTGGACAGTGCTAGAGCCCATCGATCCTAAGAAAATGGATGGCGAAGCACTTGCAAATCGCATAAAAGCTATGATTGCTCAGGAGCTTGGGCAACTCTGATATCCTGACTCGAGAAACTGTACTTTTGCAATATGGAGCATATAGATCAGGTTATCGACCTATTAACTTTAGAGGAAATTGACTACTGTTTGTACCGAGGGCAATCTTACAAAACACCTTGGAATATCGTATTTGGAGGGCAGGTACTCGGTCAGTCATTGCACGCTGCTTACAGAACTGTTCCTAAAGATCGGATCCTTCACTCTATGCACGCCTATTTTATTTTACCTGGCAATTGTGACATTCCTATTATCTACGAAGTCGATACCATAAGGGATGGAGGAAGCTTTACAACACGTAGGGTCGTCGCTAAGCAAAAAGGTAAAGCCATCTTTAATATGGCTGCCTCATTTCAACTAGATCAGCCGGGACTAGAACATCAAATTACTATGCCTGAAGTACAGGCTCCAGAAGATACCAAAAGTGTAGAGGAAAGGCTCAAACCGATAAAATTTTTGTCACCTAAAACTTACAAGAAATTAATTGGTATCGATCCCAATGCTTTTGAGTTCAGACCAGTAACAAATCCCTACGCTTTGCCTCCAAGGAATCACGAGCCGTATCTTAAAGTATGGTTTAAATCCATTGTAAAGGCCAATGTGGATAAGCCTATGCAACAGCAGTTGTTGGCTTGTGCTTCTGACTTTGGTCTGTTGAGGACCGCTGCACTTCCACATCAAACTAAGATTATGATGAAGAAAATGCTCTTTGCCAGCTTAGATCATGCGATGTGGTTTCACAAAGACTTTAAAATTGATGAATGGATGCTTTTCGAAACTGATAGTCCGACAGCTGGTAACTCAAGAGGATTTACTAGAGGCAGTATATATAATAGAGAGGGAGAACTTATTGCCAGTGTTGCCCAAGAAGGTTTGATGCGGATAAGATCCTAGTATTCCATCTAAGGTAAATTTACAGCGACCCACAACTTGCTTTCTATAGCCATAAAACTAACTATCGCTTGTAGAGAATTCAGTTAGACGCATTGATCTAGAACCTGCCTCTCAGAACAGAAAGGAACTTGACAGAGTGACTTCTTTATCGTTGATCTAACTGATTATCTGCTGTAATACTCACTTTCAGGATTCTCCCTTTATCCTCAACTCCTACATACAAAAAGCCATCTGCGCCCATCTCGATAGCCCGCACTCGACCAATATCCTTAAGTATGCGCTCTTCTTCTACAAGTTGGTCTCCATCCACCCGCACTCGGCTGATATAATTGAATCTAAGAGAACCAGACAAAATGTCTCCCTTCCAATGCGGATAATGTTCATCGACTTGTGCCATTCCACTAGGTGCAATAGATGGAATCCAGACGTTGACGGGATGTCTCATTCCTTCCATTTCAGACTTATCAGTGAAGGCAGTTCCGTTATAATTAATACCATAAGAGACTGTAGGCCAACCATAATTGACGGCTTTTTCTACTAGGTTAAGTTCATCTCCTCCGCGTGGCCCGTGCTCGTGCACCCAGATCTTATCGTTCTGAGCATCATAGATCATCCCTTGCTGATTTCGATGGCCATAGGACCATATAGATTGTATAGCTTCTGCTTCGTTATAGAATGGATTATCCTGAGGTATCCGACCGTCTTCATAAAGTCTATGCACCTTGCCACAAGCATTGGTCAGGAACTGGGGGTGATCATCTCGCTTACCTCTATCACCGACAGTGATATACATATAACCCTCTTTATCAAATACTATTCTAGACCCAAAATGATACTTAGTAGAGACATAAGGAAGCGCTTCAAAAATGTCTTCCTGATCTACAAATTGGTTATCCTTAATCTTACCCCTCACAACTGCAGTAGTATATTTTAATCCATTGGCTTTGGTATAACTTAAGTAGATCCACCCATTCTCTTCATACTGTGGATGTAAGGCTACATCCATCATCCCACCTTGGCCGTGTGCTTTAGCGTCAGGTGCACCTTGAATTTCAACTGCCTCCTCTCCGGGGCGCTTAATATTAAATGTTCCTTTCCTTTCGGTAAAAAAGATAGTGCCGTCTGAAAGCACTTTAATACCCCAGGGGATTTCAATTCCCTCTACGATAGTGTCTACTTGTACATTGTAGTAATCGGTTATATAATGCTTCGGCGTGGAGTCTTCTACAATATCATAGGTGTTTCTATCAGCTATACCTTGCAAAATGTATTGAGCCAAGATTGTTATCTCCTCTGGCTTTAGCGTTTGCTCATAGGCAGGCATACCTTCATTGACCATTCCCTTAGCTATTGATCGCTCTATATCTTGTTGAGTAGAACCATACTCCCATTTACGATCGACAAAAGTCTTCATTCTCTGTCCATGGCAACCAGAACAGAATTTCTCAAAGTACACCTTAGGATTAAAGCCTGTCGAATGCTCCTCGGCTTCAATTTCCATATCTGCGGCTTTGACTGTAGCTTTCTTCGGTGATAGCGCTTGCTCAAGATGAGCAGCCTTCGCCAGTGTATCGCTACTCTTGTTGTTGCAACTCATTGCAACAGCTATACACGCTACAAGAGCTAATAGAATATAGGACTTGATTTTATGCATTCTATCAATTTGATTCGAAGAAACAACAAGTTTTTGAATCAATGAGAATTATAAATGTAAGAAAATCAATAAATCGAAATTTCGTATGTAGGCTATGTCCGTTCATCTAGGTATGTCGCATCAGTCAGAGAGCATTGTTACAGATTGTTTATTAAGGTATTATCTTGCGTCTCATTACTGTACTAAAGACTTCTAAGTATGAGATACTTTTTATTACTGTTACCCTTATTGTTGTTAGCAGCTTGTAAGCAACCAACTCCGAGCACCTCTGATCAGGTAGTAACCGCTACAGTTCCTACAGCAGCCCCGGTTATCACTAAGCAGCACACGAATACTGCCCAAGCTAGAGTAGTAGAAAATACACCAAGTGCAGAGTTTCCCTTCAATGTAACGCTAAAGGATACAAAAGCTCAACTTAACAACTCCAATGAAGTCTTTAAAAAAAATGGTAAACCTACCGTATTACTTTTTTGGCTAACAACTTGTGCACCTTGTAAAAGAAAGATGAGTGCCATCAAGCCCTTATACACTCAATGGACTGAAGAAGCCGACTTTAACTTATATGCCATTTCTGGAGACTGGTCTAAGAATTTTGACAAATTTGTGAGCTATACAGAGCAGCAGGATTGGCCTTGGCCGACGTATAATGACGTCAACAGAGGCTTCCGAGAAATACTACCTGGTGAGCTGAATGGTTATCCGCAGAGTTTCATCTTTGATAAAGATGGTAAGCTTGTCTATCAAGATAAGCGTTACAGATTAGGAGACGAAAAACGCCTCTTCAGTCAAATTAAAAAAGCTTGTCAAGCTAGTTAAGAGACAGCAACAGAACTGTACATTTCTTTTCTCAATTCTTGGATAGCAGAGTCAGCATAATATTCTTCTAGTGACTTGAGTCTATCGATGATACCATTAGGTGTCAACTCTATGATTCTATTAGCTACCGTCTCTGCAAAGTGAAGATCGTGTGTCGTGAAGATTACCGTACCAGGGAAGTTCATCAGAGCATTGTTAAAAGCAATAATACTTTCCATATCTAGGTGATTGGTAGGCTCATCGAGCATCAAGACATTGCCTTGTGCCAGCATCATTCTAGATACCATACATCTCACTTTTTCTCCTCCAGAAAGAACATTGGACATTTTAAATACTTCCTCACCAGAGAAGAGCATCTTACCTAAAAAACCTCGGATGTACTGCTCATCTTTATTATCAGAATACTGTCGCAGCCAATCCATTAACGACATCGGATCACTACTGAAATAGTGCTCATTATCAGTCGGCAAGTAAGAAGTGGTTACTGTCTGGCCAAACTCATAAGTCCCAGAATCTGCATCCACATTGTCATTGAGAATCTGATAGAGAGCAGTGGTCGCCAAACTGTTCTTGGATAGCAATACAATCTTGTCACCTTTATTGATTGTAAAAGAAACGTCTTTGAGTAGGACTTCTCCACCTGAGCTGTAGTTAATGCCATCCACTTTCAGTATCTGATCACCTACCTCACGAGATTGGGCATAGATGATACCTGGGTACTTTCTTGATGATGGTTTGATCTCTTCCAGATTGAGCTTGTCTAACATCTTTCTTCTCGCCGTCGCTTGACGAGACTTGGAGGCATTGGCACTAAATCTATCGATGAAGGCTTGCATCTCCTGACGCTTGTCCTCTACCTTTTTATTCTGAGCCAATTTTTGCTTAAGGGCTAGCTGAGAAGACTCATACCAGAAAGAATAATTACCTGTGTAGACATTGAGTTTACCGAAATCAATATCTACGATATGTGTGCATACTGTATCTAGAAAGTGTCTATCGTGAGAGACAACAATAACAGTATTTTTAAAATCCAATAGAAAATCCTCTAGCCAAGTCACTGTCTCTATATCCAGGTCATTGGTAGGCTCATCGAGAATAAGGAGATCCGGATCACCAAACAGGGCTTGCGCTAAGAGCACTCTGACCTTCTGATTACCATCCAGCTCTTTGACCAATTTCTGATGGTCAGCTTCCTTAATGCCGATACCACTTAGTAGAGAGGCAGCTTGGGGCTCTGCATTCCACCCATCCATCTCTGCAAATTTCTCTTCCAGCTCTGATGCTTTGATGCCATCCTCGTCAGAGAAGTCGGGTTTAGCATAGATAGCATCCTTTTCTTGCATAAGGGACCACAATACATCGTGCCCCATCATTACGGTATCTAGTACTTTGACCTCATCAAAGGCATAGTGATCTTGTGTCAATACCGCCATTCGCTTGCCTGGCTCCATATGGACGTGACCACCTGTAGAATCTCGCTCACCTGACAGTATCTTGAGGAAAGTAGACTTACCTGCACCATTAGCGCCTATGACACCATAGCAGTTACCATGCTTGAAGGTTATGTTCGCCTCATCAAATAGGACTCTCTTTCCAAACTGAATTGTAAGATCACTGACTGAAATCATAATAGATTGCCTTTCGTAAAAAAAGCGCAAAGTTACATTATTCCTCTGCTCAGATATAATTTGAGAGTAAAGACTTTAGCAGTCTTCTTACTACCTTGCAACTTAAGTATCATCCTTATGAAACAACTATTTATAACAGCAATTATTACAATTGTAGCAATCCATCAAACTGATGCACAAGAAGAATTAGAATGGAACTGGGATACAACAATCAGGATCCAAAAGGGCTTTTCTTCTACAATTAGGGACTATGGGGAGGCATTAATTATCCCTGTCGATCCACCTACCAAGCATTGTCTTACAGAAACATATAGAAATAGATATCGCAAAGTCACGGATACCTTGGGAGTCTTTGATATTACAGATGAAATTCCAGAGAGATATTTTACAGATTCACGGGTGATAGAACCAGGCTATCTTATACGCTATGACAGTGTATCTACCACAAAAATCATTCAACGGAAAAAGGAGTATATAAGAGCAGTAAAACCCGTATATGGATTACCGAGACTGGTTACTGACTATGACGCTGGCATTAACTACGTTCTACTTAATAGGATTAATGTCCACAAATATGATCTCATAGAAACTATCTGTTGGGATTCAGTTGACGAAGAATTTATAGATCTAGTCATTTCCAAATTGGATTCTATGGGTTATCCTGTCAGTCAAGATTATGAATTTCTAGATGATGAATATGAAGAATCTAGAACCGATAGCAGATATGATCAGAGAGCTGCAGACGTTGACAACAAAGTGGGTACCTATAAGCAGCGCAATGAGATCAGGCAACCAAAACCTAAACCACTCTCTAATCTGGCTGACCCAGATATAAATCAAAAAATCCTTGAGCTAAAAGAAAAGAGAATGTTCAGTGCATTACGTGATTATCAGTACGATAGACTCTTGCGTACGGGATATCTAGACATAGAGACTCTACGATCCCTTGAAATAGATCTGCAACCTTACGAATTAGATTAGTCCTAGACTACCTTAGCAACAGCTCACTTTTAACTAATGAAATACTAACTTTAGTGCCGATTTAGAAATTTACATTCACCTTCAAAGCGTATGGTTTCACAAATTGCATTTGCATCTATCCTAGGGTTAGTAGCTTCTAGAGCATATAAGTCCTACAGCCATATATATCAATCTATCAAACTAGGAAAAGATGAAACAATCTCGGGGGATAGTGGGACCAGATGGAAGAATGTATTGCTGGTGGCATTTGGGCAGAAAAAGATGTTCAAAAGAATTATACCGGCTGTATTGCATCTATTCATCTACGTGGCCTTTCTCTTTACACAGATTGAGCTCATAGAGATCATATTGGATGGCCTCTTAGGAAAGCATAGAATCTTTGCCTCTCTCTTAGGAGGATTATATACGCTGATCATTAATAGCATCGAGTTCCTTTCATTGGGTGCCTTGATATCTACTGTCATTTTCCTGTGGAGAAGAAACCTCCTTAAGGTCCCGCGATTGGTGATGCCAGAGATGAAAGGTTGGCCGACGCTAGATGCTAACTATATCCTCATTGCAGAGATCGTATTGATCACCGCTATATTCACTATGAATGGTGCAGATGGTCTACTCCAGAAGTTGGATCCAGTACATTACCCTGATACGGGGACATTGGTCTTAAGCTCTGCAGTAGGTGGCTTGTTTTCAGGATTATCAGAAGGTACTTTACATTTTCTCGAGCGGGCAGGCTGGTGGCTACATATATTGGTTGTATTTGGTTTTCTTCTTTATCTGCCTATATCCAAGCATCTCCATATTATGTTGGCCTTCCCTAATGTGTATTTCTCCAAGCTCAAGTCTAGAGGAGAGATGCCCAATATGCCAGAAATAATGAACGAGGTAAAATCTATGATGGGACTCGGCGATCCTAATGCTGAAGAACCACCAATGTCTGAGGAGTTGCCCAATTTTGGATCTAAAGACATTATGGATCTTAGTTGGAAAACAATCCTTGATGCCTATACGTGTACGGAGTGCGGCAGATGCTCTTCAGTATGTCCCGCTAATGGCACTGGTAAAAAACTTTCTCCTAGAAAGATTATGATGGACATCCGAGACCGGGCAACTGAAGTCGCTGAAGTAGTTAAGGAGCAAGACTATAGTACTGAAGCGTTCGATGATGGGAAGTCCTTATTTGACTATATATCAGATGAAGAGCTCTTTGCTTGTACGACCTGTAATGCCTGCGTCGAAGCGTGCCCAGTTATGATTAATCCACTGGAGCCAATTCTCGAGCTCAGACGCTATAAGATATTAACGGACTCTGCGGGCCCAGCAGATTGGATGCCGATGTTTACCAGTCTTGAAAATACTGGGGCAGTATGGCAGATGCCTAATGAACGTATAGAATGGGCCAAAGAGCTGAATGAATCTAAATCCTAAAATCCCTCAATAAGAAAAGAAGATGAAAGTATATACACTAGCAGAATATGCAGGTATGGATACAGAGCCAGAAATCTTATTCTGGGTCGGATGTGCAGGAAGTTTTGATCCACGAGCACAAAAAATAACACAAGCCCTTGTCAAAATATTACATCACGCAGGCATCAAGTATGCCGTACTGGGTAATGAAGAATCTTGTACTGGTGATCCAGCACGTAGATCTGGCAATGAGTTCATCTTTCAGATGATGGCTCTCCAGAACATTGAGGTATTGAATATGTACAAGGTCGAGAAAATAGTGACGGCTTGTCCGCATTGCTTCAATACGCTTAAGAACGAGTATCCAGAGCTTGGAGGCAATTACACGGTTGTACACCATACGCAACTTATCCAAGAGCTTATTGATGAAGGCAAAATCACTATAGAAGGTGGAGCCTTTCAAGGTAAGAAAATCACCTACCACGATTCTTGTTATCTAGGTAGAGTAAATGATATCTACGAAGCGCCGAGAAATATCCTGAATAAACTTGATGGTACTCTTCAGGAAGCCAAGCGATCGAGAAAGAATGGCTTTTGCTGTGGAGCTGGCGGGGCACAAGTCTTTAAGGAAGAAGAAAAAAGCAGCAATGATAAGAAGGTCAATGTGGAGAGGGTAGCCGAGCTGTTAGAAACCGATCCTGACATAATCGCTGTCAACTGTCCATTCTGCACAATTATGATGAATGATGGTATCAAAAATGAAGGCAAAGAAGAGGATGTTATGATCTATGACATTTCAGAGCTCATCGTCCAAGCCAATAAGTGGTAATAAGATGGTCGTCTTATCTGTATTCCTTTCTTTAGTATTTCTCATTCTCGCTACGATACATTTGAGCTGGGCCATCGGGAGTACTTGGGGTTTAGAGAGTGCCTTACCCTCTGATACAGCTGGCGAAAAAGTTTTCACGCCATCAGCGAGTATGACCTTATTGGTGGCTTTGGGATTACTGATTTGTGCTTTTATGTATTTCATTAATCCAGAACCAGGTAATCCTAAGAATTGGATATTTGAGTGGGGTAGACTGATAATTCCAATACTGTTCTTCTTCAGAGCAATAGGAGATTTTAAATACGTCGGACTAACCAAGAAAATTAAAGAGACTAGGTTTGCTCAAATGGATACAAAGTATTTTACGCCTATTTGCCTAGCTATCAGCCTTATGGGTTTCCTAATAAGGTTTTTCTAAGCAACCTTTAATATGGTCAGCTCGTCATTTACCACCAATAATGCAATCTTCAGCACCTGGGCAATTATATAATTAGTACTAATAATTCTACACTGGGACATACATTTAGGAGGGCCGTAGACTTCCTACTATTCATAATCTACTGACATTCAGAGGTTTAAACAACCAACTATACTTATATATAAATATAAGTGGACCTCGACTTTGGTCTTATTTCCCTATATTGCTTCGAATACCCTAATACAATTCCAATGGCACATATCCATTCAGTTATTTCTGAAGTACCGCAGTACAACATCTCACAAATGGAATTCTACGATCACGTAGCTCCTAAGATTAATCCAAGGTTACATAACATCTTCAAGAAGATTCTGAATGGCAGCCAGATCAGAAAAAGACATTTTAGTATAGGCTTGGATCAGATGACAGGATTGACTGAGCAAAAACAAGTCGGGGACAAGTTCAGTATATGGAAGGAAACGACTATGGAATTTTGGACACGACAAGCTAACGATATTATCAAAAAGGCTGGATTGAGACCAGACGAAATAGATGGCATCTGCACCTCGACTACTTCAGGATTCATTACACCAGATCCAGCAGTTCTCATACAACATGAACTCGGCTTACGTGGTGACATTATTAGAATGCCCCTGTTTGGATTTGGGTGCTCTGGTGGACAAGCTGCTATACATAGAGTAGATGAATACCTAACTGCCTTTCCAGATCGTGCATTCCTCGTATTTGTGGGAGAAGCACTTAGTACTCAATATGAAGAAGCGCAATCTGTTTCCACACTTGTATCAAATAGTATTTTCGGAGATGGATACGCGACAATGTTGATGGTCGGGAAAGAGCATAGACTAGCTTCTAAGTCGCAAATAGAAATAATGAATATCAAGAGTATTATTTTTCCAAATTGCGATTTTGCCATAGGTCAGTGGATGACCGATGAAGGCATACATACTCATCTGGACGCAAAATTACCTCGTCTGGTAAAGAGTAGTATAAAAGCACCATTAGATGCTATGTTCAATGAGGCAGGCGTAGAGTCTTCTGATGTCGACTACTGGATATGTCATGCTGGAGGTCCTAAGGTAATGGAAGTATTTGCAGAAACGATGCATCTAGGAGATGATGCGCTTCACGATACTATGGAGACCTACAGAAACTATGGAAACCAGAGTTCAGTATCTGTCGTCACTGCTCTAGATAGAATCCTAAGTAATAACACAGAAGCTGGCCTTGGATATATGATGGCATTAGGCCCTGGAATACATATGGAATACTCCCTATGTAAAGTGACGCCTAGGCCAAAATCTGAAAAAATGACGCATGCAAAATCCCGAATAGAAGAAACTATAGAAATTTAACCTCAAATAACTTTCCCAACTTACCCCTAATCTTACATAAAGTAGCCTACATCGTAAGTTACTTAAAGGAAAGATTATGAAAGCAGTATTAAAGAGGCTGACTATGCTTATCGCATATGTCAGCCTTTTTTATGTACAGTGTTGTACAATTAACATTTACGATAGAACCTATTCTACAAATAATACGTCTTACCTAATGTAAGAAATTACACCCTTGCTATAAGCCATCCTGGTTTGATAATTATAGGCTCTCTAGCCTGAATTCCTATCTATTTATTTAATGATTAAAAGAGATTAATGAGTAAGAAGTTATTGTGTATTCTATGTGTATGGTTTTCTATTGGTCAAGCGATTAGCCAATCCAATGAAACCTATCACACTTTTGCCCAAATTTTTAATGACAAAAATGAATTGGTTTCCTCCCTCTCCCAGAACAATGAAGAGGCGAAAGGATTTGATTTTGAGCGATATATACTTGATAATAAGGAAGTTGCTAAACTAAACCTGATGCATACCACTAAGTCCGAATTAGAAGTAGAAAGACATATCTATCGTACGGTACAAGGAGCGCAAGGAGAACACTTATGTAAATCAACTGAAGTATCAGCTTCTCCTATACTTGGTGTTGCGGTTACATCAACACCAAATTTTCACGGTGTCAAAGTCCTAAGGGTCGTAGACGGTGGACCAGCAGATCAGCTAGGTATCCGAGTAGATGATGTATTGTACACGTTTGAGGATACAGAACTAAGTTCTCACTGTGACCTACAGATGGCAGTAAGAAAGACGTCGATTGGGACTGCCGCATCTTTGCAATACTCAACAGATGGGATTTCTAAGAAAGATAACATTATCGTGGGTGCTCAGACGATTAATACCCATAACTATACACTATGTGATAAAGAGGAAATAGCTTCAGAGCAAGAGGTGGAATTAGAAAGTACCTTAACGACCTATCCTAATCCCACTAGAAGTTCAAGTTTTATCAACTATAAGTCTGAAGATTTGAGTCCTATTCAGTTTAAGATAATTGATATGAATGGTGCTGTTATTCATTCAGAAGAGTTTGACCACTTCTCTAGTGAGATAAGACTAGAATATAGATTTGAGGGCAGTGCGCAACCAGGTGTCTATCTGTTTGTGATAGAGCAAGGTGCGGCCAGACACTATAATAAGGTCCTATTTGTAAAGGAATAGAACTTATAAAGGCCATCAGAATAATATGAGCCCGCGAAAGCGGGCTTTTTTTATGACTAGTCTTAAGGAAGGATGTAAAGAAGATTAAGGACGTTCCGGTTCTCAAGACTCAACAATCTTCACGGTAACAATCTCTGAATCAAGCTGTTTTATGTGTAGTTTATATGTTTCCGTTCGGTTTTCCACAATTGCTCCTAAAGCGGACGAATTTCATTAATGCCAGCTCTATTTCAATAACAATTCTTATCTTGCGTCAATTTTTCACAAAAAACAACATTGAGCAGAAGTTTTTCAATAGATACGGGTGGATTTCACGAAATGAGCATTCCAGAGGAAGGGTATGTAGTTGGATATGCTGCCTTACGAGACTACTATGAGCTACCGATACCAAACCAGTACCCGATTACAATAGTAAGTAAGAAGAACAGAAAGTACAAGGATGAAAAATTTCAAGTATTAACTATACGATACTTGCCAGAAGATAATCTATATAAGCACCTAACATTTGCCCTAAAGTATGAAGGTGTAAACCTATTGGTACTAAAAAAAATATTTGAAAAAATTAATGGAAATGTAATTGAAGATATAGTTAGAAAAGAGCCTACGAGCCAATATGCCAGAAAAATTTGGTTTTTATATGAGTGGTTACTTGAAAAAAAGCTTCCAATAGAAGATGCAGACATAAAAGTAAAATATGTCAAATTAGTCAATGAACGCATACAATATGCGTTAAGCAAAGGCGAAAAATCTGCCAGACATAGAATTGAAAATAATCTACTTGGGTCTATAGAATTTTGTCCTCATGTTTTTAAATCGAAAAGGCTTTTAGAATTTGAAAATAGGAACTTAGATACTCAACAAGAACAATTTGAAAATAAGTTTGGGAAAGGACTAATGCAAAGGGCGTCATCATTTCTATTATTAGCGGACTCTAAAGCATCGTTCACAATTGAAGGAGAAAGTCCAAAAAGTCAGAGATTAATAGGATGGAGTCGAGCCATCGGTCAAGCTGGTAAAAATGAATTGAATATTGAAGAAATAAAAAGGCTTCAAAAATTAGTTATTGAAAAGAAAAAGCATATTCAGTTAGGTTTAAGAGAAGAAGGTGGATTTATCGGAGAACATGATAATGATACGTTTGAACCTGTCCCAGAACATATATCTGCAAATGCAGAAGATTTAGCCAGCCTGATTAATGGACTTGTGAACTCAAATGAAAACTTGGTTAACTCGAAGAGCTTTGATTCAGTAGTTGCTGCTGCAATAATTTCTTTTGGCTTTGTTTTCATTCATCCTTTTGTCGATGGTAATGGAAGAATACATCGTTATATAATTCATCACCTACTGGCGAAAAAAAAATTCTCTCATCAAGGAATAATATTTCCAGTTTCTGCTTCAATTTTAAATAAAATAAATGATTATCGAAAGGTATTAAAATCATATTCAAACCCTCTTTTGGATTTCATAGAATGGGAATCAACTTCGAAACACAATGTTAAAGTATTGAACGATACTAAAGATCTATATAGATACTTTGATTGCACCCAACAGGCTGAGTTTTTATATGAATGTGTAGTAGATACCATAGAAACGATAATACCAGCAGAGATAGATTATTTACAAAAATATGATGAGTTCAAAACTGAGGTAGAAAATGAAATTGGACTCCCAGATAACCAAATAAATTTATTGGTAAAGTTTATGCAACAAAACAATGGTAAGATTTCGAAGCGAAGATTGAAAAAAGAATTTGAGAATTTTGATGAAAAAGAAGTCTTGATTTTAGAAGAAATATTTAGAAACGTATTCAGTGTAAAAAACTGATTAAAGCAGCCAACATATCAAAAGAATCTTCAACTGATGGCAATGATGTCTTATCAGTATTAGACAATATTAACCTCTCAGTAACTAAAGGAGACAAAATTGCAATACTCGGCCCGTCTGGATGTGGAAAAATTACCCTGTTAAAAATCCTTTGCCAAATTATTCCGCCATCTATTGGCTTAATATCTTATTCAACTAAAAGTTTGAAGTTGGAATTAGAAAAGAGATTGCCCACAATGTATTCGAAGAATGTCTAGGTATGATAAAGCCAGCCTTTGGTCAAGATGAAATTAATAAGATCAAGTTATACACGTTCTATTCTGAAAGATCAACAAGGAGAAAGAAGTAAGAGAAGCTTTATCTAAGGTTAACACTAGAATGGATAAGATAGATGCTGACTACTTTGACGGCAATCTCGATGCAGCTATATACAACCAACATAAAAAAGGGCTACTGACTAATAAGATGAAGTTAGATCTTGAACTTGAGCGGTACAAAGCCAATTCCGTCAGCTATCCTCAACTTGATAACGATGCAATATTAAACCTATGCAATCTGGAGGTGGTTTACAAAAGGTCGTCTTCCAAGACTAAGAGAACAATTGTCAAAAGTCTATTTCCAGAAGGTTTTACTATTAATAAGTAGATTAGAACCCTACAAACCACAAGGCTCAATAAATTCTTTACCGTAACAAGCTCTGAATCAGGTAATTACAAAAGAATTCAAACAAAAAACGAGACAAGTTTTGCAACCTGTCCCGCTTTGGGTGAAAGACCGGATTCGAACCGGCGGCCCTCGGAACCACAAACCGATGCTCTAACCAACTGAGCTACAATCACCATTTTATCTTATTCCGCAATTGGTGCGCAAAGATATATTCTATTCCAATTTATGGACTAGATATTATATGTTTTTTTAGTGCTCGTGACTATGAAAGTAGAGGCTTTCAAATCTTTTGATTGCCTTCTCCAATTTGATGATGACATTAGTATCTGTGCCTTGCTTAGCTTTCATAGACCAAACTTGAATAGCATGTAAGCTCTGTAATAGACCATTATACTTGTCATTAGCAGCCATACTGTCTTTTTTATTGAGTTCAGGTTTAGGCATCTTGACCCTCTGATGTAAAAAATACTTAGCAACAATCTCTTGTATTTCTGCTGCGTGACTTTCCTTATTCATCACCCATCTAACGATCTGGTTATAATTTGGAGAGGCCTCTTCAGAAAGAGCATTAATTTGATCCATAGCCTTTTCTACAGTTTTGACATGCTCTTTGATTAGCGAAACTCTTAGGGAATCACCATATATTCCGCAGGGCACTTCACAATGCTCGTCTTCATCAAGAGCTGAAATCAATGAAACCAGTTGATTTATTTTATCAGACTCAGGAAAGCTGTCCCCTTGTCCAAAACCTAGGCTAGCTACAAGGCAAAAGAATGTTATTGATACTATAAGCTTCATAATTGTAATATTAATTTAAGCAGCTAATGTAACCAATAATAACAAGAGCAGTCTCAATAAGGCCTTTACGAAGAGTGGGGTAGTGTAATCGAAATTCAAAACTTTAACTATTGGTTGGAGTGCCAAATCAAGGCAGTTGGATTCATTTTTGTAATAAGAGAGTGTAGTAAGCGACTCTTACCCACGAAATAAGACCTAGCTTACTGATAATGAGACAGTTACGTAATATTTTTATTGCGTAGGAGATTTTGTAACGCTTAACCGCATATCTGGTGTCATATACTGACGAACATATTTTGTCAACTTTTAAAGAAGACGGTTCTAAAGGAATAGAACTCATCTTCCACCAGTACTATGAGGTTATGTGTCGTTCTGCAATGAGAATCACCAAAACAAGATCGTTAGCTGAGGATATAGTACAAGAAGTCTTTTATGAAATGTTCCGCAAAAGAGACACGCTTAATATTACGTCCTTATCTGGCTACCTAAAGCGTGCTGTTTTTAATAGGGCGATTAATAAGGTGAAATCAAGCAAGGATATATTTGATTCTGACGATTTAAATATTGAACTTACCGACAATTCCATTAGTTCTCAACAAGAGTTAGAATATAAGGAATTAGAAGACTACCTGAATGAAGTGATTGATAGACTCCCTGAAAAGTGTCGTTTAGTCTTTGTTCTCAACAGATTTGAAGAGTTATCCTACAAAGAAGTGTCTAAAAAACTTGATATTTCCGTGAAGACGGTAGAAAATCAAATGTCTAAGGCCCTTAGAATTTTGCGGGAAGAAATGGCTTCTTATAGAAATCTGCTAGAAAACGAAGAAATGCGATAATAGCATAGGGGTATTACTTCAAAAAACTGTCTTAATAATACGTGGGTAAGGAACAATACATATCGTTAATAGCGAAGAAGCTAAATAATGAACTCAATGTCGCCGAATTGAGAGAGTTAAATGGCTGGCTATCAAGCAATTCGGAGAATCCAGAATTGCTCTCCGACTTTCAGCACATCTGGGAATCGGTTTCGTCGTATAAGGCTGCGGAAACCTTTGACTCCTCTGCCGCTTTTAATAAATTCTCGCAGAAATACGACCTTACCACACCTCCGGCACAAGTAATTGCGCCAAAAACTACTTCAATTTCTAAGTTTGTCTTAATCGGCCTAACCGCCGTACTATTATTCCTAGGTGGTTTTATGTTATCAAGCAGATTAACACCAACCTTCAGCAATGATCAGATGGCAGCGTTACCAGTACAATTAACTGATAATGCCTCTGCTACACTCAAGCCAAATACTTCTATGAAATTTAACGCTAACAACCTCGTTGTCAGCAACTTAGAGGGTGGCGCTTACTTCAATCTAGAAAAACAAGCCGAGCCAATAAATTTTGATCTATCTAAGACCAAAATAATGGCTAATTCTGCCAAAATGAACGTCCAGAACTATGATGGAGAAGATCTTATTGCAGATGTCGAAGAAGGTGCAGTGACAATAGAGTTGAATAATAAAAAGGAAATTGTCGAAAGTGGACACAAGATTATCATTTCTAAGGATAATGGGTCTTATTCAGTAATTGCTGGTAATTCTATCAATGCTTTTGCTTGGTCTAATGGTGTACTTTCATTTGATAATACACCCCTCTATGAAGTTTTCAATACGATAGAGCAATTCTATGGTGTTAAGATAGAAGTGACAGATGATTCAGACGTCAAAACACACTTTACAGCTATTAATATGGAACCTCAAAATCTCGAAGAGGTCCTAGAGCTATTATCATCCTCTATCGATATGCGTATAAAGCAATCTGGGAAAGAGGGTAGAGATATAGAAATCTCTGAGATCAAAAACGTTAATTAGTCCTCCTAAGAACAACTAAGGTCTTATTTACAAATCATATTGTCGTAACTTTATTCTAAGTTACCAAACTGATTTTGATAAAGATTTTCCGATACACGTGCCTTTGCGCACTCTTTCTTCTATCTATAACATCTATGCAGTCGCAGGATGTAATACCTGATGAAATTATCATTGATTATTCTGGGATCGACAAAACCCTGAGAGAAGTCATCTTCGATCTGAGCAATATCAGTGGTGTAACTATTGCCTTTCAAGAGGAGATTATTCCAGGAGATTCTCTAATTAATTTTTCTGTAAGACAACAAGAAGTCGGTACTGTTCTTAACTACCTACTCGATCGTCACAGCGTAGAGTATAAAATAATAGGGGATCAAATTGTTTTAGTTAAAAATCGGTATCGACGTAAAGACGAATCTGTTACTGTCTCTGGTTATCTGACTGATTTGCAATCTGGAGAAGCGCTTATCAGTGCAAATATTTTTCTCTATGACGAATCGGCGGGAACAGTCTCTAACGACTATGGTTTTTATAGTCTTACTGTACCCAGTGGAACCCAACAGATATACTATTCCTACTTGGGTTATATGACAGATATTAAGGAGTTGCCTTTGCGGTATGATACAATAGTTAATATAAAACTAGATCCCAATAATCTTCTCGATGAAATAGTCATAACAGATACAAGGAAAATAAAAGTCAATGAAGAAGTAGAAATGTCTCAGAATGCTTCACTCAACATCTTACCACTAGATAGAATTAACTCAAGTCTCCCAGTAGGAGGAGAGCCAGATGTAATGCGCTTGGCTTATACGATGCCAGGCGTAACTTCAGGATCTGATGGCTTTGGAGGGATGAGTGTGAGAGGTGGTTCAACAAATCAGAATTTAATTCTTTTTGATGGTATACCTGTCTACAATTCCAATCAACTCTTTGGAATGTTTAGCATCTTTAATTCCAATGTGGTTAAAAGCGCTAAGCTGTACAAAGGCGCTTTCCCATCACACTATTCTGGACGTCTATCTTCTGTTATGGATATCAGAACAAGAGATGGTAACAATCAGAGATTGGCAGGAGATGTTTCTATCGGTCTGCTTACAGCAAAGGCTTCAATAGAGGGGCCTATTATTAAAAATAAGGCTTCTTTTTTAGTATCGGCGAGGCGAACAACTGTCGATTCTTGGTTAAGGTCTTTTAACAATTTTGTCAATAATGATCCGCTAATAGATAGAGATACACGAATTAGTTTTTATGATGTCAATGCGAAACTTAACTTTAATGTAGGGGCCTCTTCAAAAATTCATCTGAGCTATTACAAGGGAAGAGATAATTTTGACAACTCTGTGTCGACACTTACGTCTGATATGTTGTTTGACGACCTAGATGAGTTGAGCTGGAATTCTGGAAACCAGTTGCTTTCATTAAGATGGAATGGGCAACTGGGTGCAAAATCTTTTTACAACTTTACAGCCTATAAATCCTCATATGATTTTGCATCATTTGACCATGATAGGGTAGATCAACTTGGGGCAGCAGGAAACTTTATAAGCACAACTTATGATGCAGGTTTTTACGAGACTATCATTGAGGATTTAGGATTAAGATTAGATATTGATATCGATCCGAATCCTAAGCATAAAATAAAATTAGGCGGTGGCTTTATTGCACATGATTTCAAACCACTCTTCATCTTTGCCAATGATAGAGACAATCTCAGGCCCGCAGAGGAACTTCTCACGCAAGAGATTTTGGATGAGGAGGGAGACAATGTAAATATCCAAGGGTCGGAACTCGATTTCTTTGTAGAAGACGAAATTAAGCTCGGTCAACATACAACTGTAAATATTGGGTACAACCAAATGGTTATTTCAGCTGGCAAAACTTTCTTTATTCCACAACCAAGATT
The DNA here is from genome assembly GCA_937969415.1 of uncultured Saprospiraceae bacterium. Lineage (GTDB taxonomy): Bacteria > Bacteroidota > Bacteroidia > Chitinophagales > Saprospiraceae > RFSX01. Next base: position 39,111 of record CALBWK010000115.1, read on the forward strand.
CCTATTTAAAACTGGTTCAGAAAAATATACTTTCAAAGCATCCTGGGGTAGGATGGGTCAGTTTCTACATTCTTTATCCAATACTGGTCTCGGTGTTCCATCAGATGTTTGGTTGACATCTACAGAGCGGCTAGCTCCAGAAATTTCTTGGATAGGAACCATTGGGCAATTCTTCCAGACAAAAAACCAAACAGTTATTGGTGTCGAGGCATTCTATAAGGAACTCAAAAATGTAACGCGGTATGGGACTGGTATTTTGAGACTTGAAGAGGGTACGAATTGGGAAGATGATATCCCATTAGGAACAGGAACATCCTATGGTCTTGAAACATCAGTATCCAATAGTAGAGGTAAAACCAATATACTTGGCTCCTACACCTTGTCTTGGGCCAACAGAAGTTTTGAAGCCATCAATAGAGGAGAATCATTTAGGTTTCGTTACGATAGGAGGCACGTGATCAATTTCAGCCTAATTCACAAATTCAATGAAAATGTAGAGTTTTCTACAAACTGGGAGTTTGGCTCTGGTACACCTATTACACTACCTTCCAGAAGCAGTTACAATTATATAGATGATAATGACAGACTGACAGTAGTACGCGTATTTTCCGAGATTAACAATGATGAATTACCAGCGTATCATCGCCTAGATCTTGGGTTCAATTTCTATAGTGACTATAAGTGGGGTAAAACAAAATTAACCCTTGGATTATACAATGTATATGGACGTATAAATCCACTTTATGTTGATGAAATAATCAACTCTGACCTTACAATTAGGTATGAACAGTTCTTTCTGTTCAAATTCTTACCGACTTTTAGCTATGGCATTAGCTTTTAACACAATTTAGCTATTCTTCCTTAGTTAATATAGTTAAAAAAAAAGCCAATTAGTGGGCAATATATTACCTTTGAAGCGTTACTAATTTGGTTCATTCACGTCTAAATACTGATACTCTTTACAATTGAAGCCAACCACTTACATATTTGCTTTAGTCATAATGTTACTTTTTGTAACATCTTGCTCAGAAGACTTCACCCCTCAAAATGAAGACACTGATAAGCAGGCTGTCATATTGTCAGAATTTGAAGTTGGCGATAATGAAATAGAGATGACTCTGACGACAACCTTTAGTCTCAATGAAGGTCCTTCAGATCCAGGACAGCAACTCAGAGATTCAAGTAACGAGCCTTTTCTTTCCAATTTAGATAATGGAGCTACAAACAAGACTTTCAGATACTTTTCTGAGAGCCAAAAGTGGATAAATGATGGTTTCCAATTTCAACCGGGTCACACCATAAGTCTAACAGCAAATCTCAGCGTTGTAGGTTTGGATAATATTTACGCAGAAACTACTGTACCTATCGCTGGTGAAATCAATGTTCCAACTGAGGTTGCCACTGATAATGGTGATACATATGATTTCTCAGTAGAGCTATCTATTCCTGAATTAGAAGACAACTTTTATCATATCACACCATATATTTCGGAGGATGCTAATTCTAGTTCTAAGCAGTACCTGAATGTAACTGGATCCACTTTTGGAAACGCCACAGTTTTCGGGCTTTCGCATGTGGATGGCATACTTATTGATATTGATAGAATGGATAATACGAATACATTTAATCTAAGTATTAAAAAATCAGAATTATCCTCCAATCCATCTAAAATCTACCTTCAAGTTAAGACTGTCGCCAAAGAGTATTATGATTTTCATAGATCATTGACTCTACAATCTGAATCTGACCAAGGACCTTTTGATGCTCCGTTTCCTACGGTAACAAACATCGAACGAGGTCAAGGAATTTTTACGGCATACACAGTTACTTTGGATTCCATCAGAGTGGAATAGTGTAGGTTCTTTTTTCTTTATCCATCTTCATTTTATTCATCGTCTACCTAGTTATGGTCTAACCATAGCCTTAAACGATTAATTACAAATACCGAAAACTGAAGAATGGATTTAAATGCTAAGGCCCAATACTTATCAGAAGTATCACTATTTGAAAGCCTACCACAAGAGGACTTACTTGATTTAGCTTCTCTATCAACCATTAAGAAGTACAGCAAACATCAGATTATTTACCGTGTAGAAGATGAGCCAGAAGAAGTATTCATCTTGATAAATGGGATAATCAAGATTATATCAAAATCTGGAGAGGGAAGAGAGGTTATAAAGACAATCATACATCCTAAGACACTGTTCGGAATGGAGTACTTATCAGGACAAGGTCAGAGATTGAATACAGCCAAATCTATAGATAAGGACATAATTTGTTTCTCTATTAACTCTCAAGAGTTTAAGGCGTATTTGAAGGATAATTGGCAATTGACTGAGAAATTCATCAAAATGCTAGGTCGTAAGCTGAGCTACCTAGAAGATAGATTCGAATCCCTGGTATTTAAAGATGCTAGAGAGAGAATCATTGATTTCCTTAAGGACAACGCTAAGACTAATGGCAGACAAGTAGGACTGGAGATGCTTATCAAGCACAGCCTTACACAGCAAGATATAGCCAACTATACCGGGACATCTAGACAGACTGTTACCTATGTCCTAAATGACCTAAAAAGGCAAAATCAGATCTACTTCAAGAGAAAGAGCATATTAATTAGAGATATCGCAAATCTTTCTTAGAAGTAAGTTTCAGATTATAAGAATACATCATACATTTGCAGTCGCTTCTGAAGAGGAGCGACTTTTTCAATAAAGGAGGAATGGCAGAGCTGGTTTAATGCACTAGTCTTGAAAACTAGCGTGCGGCAACGTACCGGGGGTTCGAATCCCTCTTCCTCCGCTTCCAAAAAGCTCTAAATAGGAATATTTAGGGCTTTTTTGATTTAGGGCTAATTCTCTACCCAAGTACTTCGTTGACTTCACAAGCTCGCATACTATACCTGCCCTTCTCGTCTCGTTCTAACTGACCGAATGCTTGATCCTTATCGTGCTCAAACATCACATACGTCTCCTCATTTAATATTTTCTCATAGAAGACACCCTTTTCTTTGAGTGTCACTAGAGGTCTGATATCATAAGACATTACATACGGCATTCTTACGTGTCCAATCGAAGGCAAAAGATCTGCCGCATAAACAATCCTTTTATCACCAATCATAATCGTTGGGACCATCATAGCAGTCGTGTGACCATTATAGAAGTCTACAGTAATGTTTTCCGAAAAGTGAATGCCGTCCTGAACATCTAAGTATTTCAACTTCTTATGCTCTATTAAAGGCACGATGTTCTCCTTAAGGAAAGAGGCTTTTTCTCTGAAATTAGGCTTTAGAGCTGATTCCAAATGAGCCTCATTGGTCCAGTAGGTAGCATTGGGAAATACGGGTATAATGTCGCCAGTCTCTGACCGCATCAATGCACCTCCACAGTGATCAAAATGTAAATGTGTCAGAAACACATCTGTGATCTCCTCTAGAGCCACTCCTGCATTCTCCAATCCTCTTACTAACCCAATAGTATTATGTGGCTGAAAGTGAGATCTAAACCGCTCGTCTTGCTTATCGCCCATACCCGTATCAAACAACATCACTCTATCACCTTCCTTTACCAGTAAGCACCGCATCGCCCAAGTACACAAATTATCTTCATCAGGAGGATTCAGTTTGCGCCATAGTTTCTTGGGTACAACGCCATACATCGCACCACCATCAAGTTTGAAAAGACCTGTATTTATAATCTTTAGTTCCATTTCTATTTTATTAATATCAGTGTCCCGACACTTATATCTGCTGCCAATTCTGGATAGGTAATGTGGTATTGATAACTATAAGCTCCTGATTCTAATTCCGAACCACGAAAGCGGCCATCCCACCATAATGTAACTTCTCTTAATGGAGTATCTTGAATCTGAAAGAGTAAAGAGCCCCATCTGTCATACACTTCAAATCTCTCTAGATGACCAATATTGTCGGGGTCATATTGTAATCCAAATGATCCATCAGAACCAATACCACCCGGATTAAATATTGTAGGAATATAGACGCGAAATCTCTCAGGGCAACTCTGGTTAAATAAAGGATCTGTTGCTAATAAACAATCACCACACAAATCAATGATATGCGGACCTTCTGGTATGCCCATACAATCAAAACATGACATCCCAAATTCAGGATCGAGCGGATCCAAACAAACACCGCAAGTATCTATCAACGAAGGACCATTTAGTACGCCAGCACAATCAAGGCAACTTAGATTAAACTGTGGGTCGCTAGACTCTAGACACAGGCCGCAATCATCTACAGTTGCCAGTCCATTAAGTACACCAGCACAATCACAAGTGGATAAAGTCACTTGATAATCAACAGTATCTACCGGACAGACTGGATGACCATCATTGACTAAATATTGTAGTGTGATAGTACCCTCTAGCCCTAAGGGATTGAAAAAATTATCTTCAACCCCAGGACCAATCCACTTGCCAGGAGTGCCTTGTTGAGGTATACTCTCTAACGATACGACAGTATCTTGATTACACAATTCGAAAGGAAAAGGAGCTAACTCTGCACCGCAAAAACAATTAGCACCTTCAACCCCAAAAACTCTTGAGATATCAAGACCAGGAATACAACCACCTGTATTACCTCCGACGATTCGTATTGCCTTGACGACATCATCGTATGCATAATCATTGAGATCAAAGCTGTTGAGAGTGGCTCCATTGATCATATCTAGAAAGGTAAAGTTTATACCATCCGGACTTACAAACAGTTCTCCGAATTCCTGACCACCACCTATCTCCTCAATGAAGAGATCATCTTGATCTTCAGCATCGAATACAAGATTGTCGGTAAAAGCCAGAGTTATAAAGCTGTTCTCAGTTATAGCTACAAGAGAATCATTATTGCCAAGTATAAAATCAGTTATATCAACTAGATATACATTGCACAAGTCTGTCGTGCCATTATTGCCGTAGAAATCGCTAAAATTGGGATTAGCGTTACTATAAAATTGATCTATCACTTCATCAGCAAATTCTATCTGAGCACTTGCTATAACGGGCAGAGCTGTCAATAAATAGTACAAATAAAGCTTAAGCTTAGGCATTAATTGAGTTGCTGGTCCATCCAAGCAAGGTAAGAGTTATTTACCTCTGACACTTCTGAAATAATCATCGGTATGTCATAAGGGTGATTTCTCTTTAGAAATTTAACAGCTTCCTTTTTTCTGCTTATAGATGTCTTAAGCACAAGCGTATACTCTGACTCTTCGTGAAACTTACCTTTCCAGTAATATTGGCTTATTGATTTCGAAATTCTAGAGCAAGCTGCTAGACGTTGGTCAAGGAGCTTTTTGCCAAGAGATAGAGCATCTTTTTTTCTTGATAGGGTAGTCGTGATAATTGCAATCATAGGGAGAGTATTTCTGCCATCTGAATAATACCTTCTTCTGGTTCCTTTTTCTTTGTAATGGCTTCTATAAGTGGAGTATAGACTATCTTCTTATCTACCAGGCCGATCGCCACACCAGTTAGTCCATCTATCAAAGCTCTTACCGCATTATACGAAAGCTTACTCGATAGATATCGGTCTGATGCCGTAGGTGCTCCCCCTCGCTGCAAGTGGCCGATGACCGCTGTACGGACATCCATATCTACAACTTCTTTAACCTTTTCGGCCATCTCGGCAGCACCACCGTTGGTATTCCCTTCAGCAACTATAACAAGATTAAATAATTTATTTCTTCTTCCTGCTTCTTTCAGATATGCGATGAACTCATTGATATCATCGTCTTTTTCTGGCAAAAACACCTTAGTTGCTCCACTCCCTATCCCTGTATACAGTGCGATATAGCCACTATGTCGTCCCATCACCTCGATGAAAAACAAACGAGAATGAGAGTCTGCAGTATCTCGAATCTTGTCCACCGCCTCTACTGCAGTATTGATGGCTGTATCAAATCCAATGGTATAATCAGTACCATAAATATCATTATCAATAGTACCAGGTACCCCGACGACATTAATGTTGTGTTCTTCACCCAACTTCATAGCACCGGTATAACTACCATTCCCGCCGACGACAACGAGTCCCTCTACATTTTCATCTTTCAAGACTTGAGCGGCTTTGGCCCTACCTTCTGTGGTCATAAACTCTTCACTTCTTGCCGTCTTTAGTATCGTTCCTCCTCTGTGTATAATATTGGCTACATCACCCTTACGTAGGATCTTGACATCTCCATTAATAAGCCCATCATAGCCCCTATAGATGCCAAGCACTTCATACCCATAATAGATGGATGTCCTCACTATCGCTCTTACCGCTGCATTCATTCCAGGTGCATCTCCACCCGAGGTTAATACGGCTATTCTCTTCTTTGCCATTAGTTATTGTGATAATCCAACAACCCATTTATCGGATTGCCTTCTATAATTGAAATTTCTAATTCATACCTGCTGGCCACTCGCCTCAAGTCTTCTTCAAATACAGCCGCAATAGAGCCTACAAAATTTAGTGGATATGCCTTATAACCCTCGATGGGCAAAATTTGATGCTTAAAAAAGCGCTCAAAGCACTCATCCAATATGTTCCTCTTCAACGCCTCAGATGCTTGATCTAAGAATCTGGATAACTGAGCTGTTTCAAAATTTGGACGAGGTGAGTTATATATCCTGAAAAGCAAATCATCCTTTCCCTCAAGGTAGCTTTTCTTGAAATTACCAGCGTCTTCGCTGCTCATCTTGTTCCCATAATAGGCTCTTAACAACTGCTTTCCTATATGAAAGCCAGACCCATAATCGGCAAACATATAACCTAACGCCTTAAATGATTGAGT
>CALBWK010000116.1 GCA_937969415.1 uncultured Saprospiraceae bacterium
AATATAGAGTTGTAGCCACCTCTTATAAATTGATCCCTTGTACTGAACCACAATACGTTGTCATCTGATACTTCGACAAATCCACCATCCGTAATAAATTCTGTGTTGATTCTGTGCCAGAATCTAGCCACAGGTCTTACACCACTTACTGAAAAGTCACTCATAATGAGTCTATGGTCAGTATCTTGATCTCTCTCTTGGCTAAACCATGATCTACTACCCGAATATGCATCATTTGCATTGAGGTCCCAAGCATTTTGATTGGTCTGGTTGTTGGGTCCTAGATCTCTGTCCCAAGCAAATTGCTCATCATTGCTCTCTACAGTATTGAGGAGTAATGTCTCTGATACAATATTTGGATCAGTTTGCACCTTATAGCTAAATGATAGCTGTACTACCTCATCACCTGCATCCTCTAAGTCTCCTATTTCAAACATTACTTGATTACCGACTTGTGTAAACGGAATTCCATCTGGCCCCTCAGCTACAGTAAGGCCGTCGTCAAGTATGTCTGTCACTATGACATTGGTGGCAGTTTCGCCAGTGTGGTTGGCTATATCAAACGAAACCGTAGTTACAACGCCTGGTACAACGAGAGTCGCTATGTCTTTCTGTATTTTAAGAGTAGGTATACATGACGGCTTTGTCTCAAAGCTCTCTGTCAAGTCATCTGCTTCACCTAAGTTTCCAGTATCTGCAAAGAAACCTAATCCTCTTCTTGCAAATAATCCCCATAACTCACACTCATGCTCGCCACCATCTAAGGCCAATATTGCATCTCTGATATCAATGAAAGTAGGATTACAAGGCACAGCCTTCATAGCATCGAAAGCTAATCTGATACCTCTGACATTACCTGCATCTCCATTAGAGAAATCCTGGTCGTAACCATATAAGTCTGTAAATAACCAGTGCACATCCCATAGCAAAGTCGTTAAGATCTCACCTCTAGCATGCGTGCCCTGACCGATGATGTCCTCATAAGTCTGTGGATTGATTGACATATCTGTTGAGTAAGGGAATCTTCGGATTCCTCTACCTGTAGTCATTTGACCTTGTACAAAGGTACCGATACCTCTTACATCTGATCCTAGATCTCCTGGCTCTACAGTCAGGATAAGGCCAAGGTAATCTGTAAACCCTTCACCTAGTAACTCTGGTCCATTGGAGCAGGTTATGTTATTCGGTCCACCTATAAGTCTTTCATAGATACCGTGACCATATTCGTGTGCAATAACCCCATTATCAAATCCAGAACTTCTTTGTGTAGGTCCATCAACTTCTAGTTGCTTGAACTGCATCGTAACTGGTCCATTAGATAATTCTGCTTGGATTCTAAGACAATCGCTATTACCCATTGAGGTAGTCGGAATTGAAACCATTCCCCCAACTGCTCCTGGAGCCATCCCCATAGCATCTTCTCCGTCTCCACCGTTAACTCCGGGAACGTTACAGATAATTGCGCCTACAGCACCTGCTTGTTGAGCATTGAGTGCTTTAAGACCAAATTCACATGATCCTCTAAATATCATCGCAATCTTTCCATTGACATCATTAACTACTTCTCCACATCCTTGCTGAGGATTTTGTGGATCGCTATCTGCTACAATTACTACCTCTGCAGTAACATCTATGTCTTCAGGTCGCGGTAATACTGTCCAATCTGGTGTCGGATAGTTGTTTTCAAACTCTCCAGCTACAACATTTGGAGATAGAGCTCTTAGAACCCCAGGTGTAAAGTCCCATCTGAACATCTGCATTCTAGGAGATTGTCCATCTGGTCTCGGTGAGATATTGGCATTATTCGTTCCTGATCCATCTAAAGCTTCTGCAAGTACTGGATCATTGCCGACACCACCATTACCATAGTTATTAACTTGGTGTGCGCCCGCTGCTTCATCAAAACCTACTTGGTAAGTTTTGTCATGAATCATATTATTCATATAGAATAGGCCTGTTACATCTGCATCAGCATTGTCTGCGGGGTCCAAGGCGTCACTATATGGGAAGTTAAACTGTAAGTCTGCGCCTCCATCTGGCTCATTTCCTGCTGGTAGGTCATTTGCATCTTGATCTTCGTAAGCGTGTACATTATTACCTCTAGTGATGGTCCACTCTGCACCTGGCATACCATCTTCATCGTGCCATCCAAATGGAGAAGCCGCTTCTATTGCTGGCTCAGATACCAATTCGAATGGTCCGTGAGAAGGACTTTCATAAGGAAGTGCGACTACCCAATAAGCAGAACCATCTACAGAACTCATTTCTGCATTTTGCGCAGGTGCCTTCGCGTGATTATGGTGCTCGTGTGTGCAAGTATTCGTGTGGTTGTCAAACATCCCAGTGTGCAAGGTACATTGATGGCTGTTTTGCTTCTTGTCTATAAACTCACCTGTTGATGCATTGATATATGCATACCAACTATCTGGGCTAGCTTTTTCTTCTATAAATACCTCCCAAGCCAGTGTATATCTGTTGTCAGAAGTAAGATAGTAGAAAGGCTCTGCAGTCATTAGTCCGCTTGAGTATTCTGCTTCTTCAAACATCAATAAGTCAGCATTGTTGGACCTAGATAATGTTTTTACAGGCTTAGAAACATTCTTATAGCCTAAGTTGTCGGTTAGTGCCATAAGAGCAGCCTCTGGAGATATTTCTATATCTGCTGGGTTGATTTTTGCTCTAAGGTCAGAGACAAATCTGTTACCCGAGAACAGTACTTTGCCTTCTTTGTCTAGTGTTACGTTAAATAATGCGTTATGAACCTTAACGCCTTTATACGTCTGAGCATAGTAGATATGAGAGAACCCATTATGCTTGGTCATGTAATTGTCTGTAATAACGACGTCTTTGACATCGTCTTGAGTTAAGCCTAACTCTTCGTAGTTGTTACTTAAATAAGTAGCTCCTATCTGTGCTCTTTCTGCAGTCTGCGCCATAAGGAGGACAGGCATAAGAAAGGCCAATAGGAGGAATAGTCGATTTGATATCATATGATCAGAATGGTTTGATTTATTAATAATGTGCTAAAGTTAAGATTCTAGCTATTTTTTATATCGTATTTGTTTGCTCTTAGAGGACATTATTATCCAAAAAGAGCCGTTTGAAGTTGATTTGTACAATTATGACAAGTAATTAAGTGTAATTGTTTTATCATTCTCACATTTTCACTCCTATAAATATTGGATATTTGTACCAATCTACAAAAACATAGTTTTCTGAAAGACAAACTGATCATAGGGCGAAAACCCGTTTTAGATGCCTTAAATGCGGACGTAGAGCTAGAGAAAGTTTGGATTTCGTCATCCCTCAAAGGGGATATAGAGAAAGATGTTCGTCGCATTACCAGAGAAAAGTCTATTTCTCTCCAATATGTGCCCAAAGAAAAACTCAATGCACTAGTACCTAGAGGTAGCCAACATCAAGGCCTAGCTGCCCAGCTCTCCTTAGTCAATTATATAGAGATGGATGCCCTGCTGCCTTTTCTATATGAGCAAGGTCGTGTCCCTGCATTGATGGTCTTAGACGGGATAGAAGATGTGAGAAATATAGGTGCGATAGCCCGATCAGCAGTTTGGTTTGGGTTAGATGCCATTATTATCGGCACTAAGCGATCAGCGATGATCAACAGCTTTGCCTATAAATCCTCGGCTGGCGCCATTAAGGATATTCCGATCTGTAGGGTGATGAGCATCACCAAAGCACTGCAATTCCTTAAGGATAGTGGCGTAAAGGTAGTTGTGGCCGCAGGAGGAGATGACGGTGCCACTGAAACCATAGATTATAAAGAACCTATTGCCGTAGTGATGGGTTCTGAGGGTAAGGGTGCTTCGCGAGAGGTGATGGCACTCGCTGATGAGATTGTCAGTATACCTGGGACAGCAAAGGTAGAATCCCTTAATGTCTCGGTGGCCAGTGCGCTCATTATGTACGATCTCTACAGAAACAGAAATGCATAACATTAAATCTAAAAAGCAAAGATACTTATGACCTATTTTCAAAAGATGAACCATTGGTTGCTCAGTTTAATCTTTTTGAGCCTCGTCGCCAGCTCGTGCAAAACAAGCAAGACGGCAGCCGATGTAGCTATTGCAGCAGAAAACTATGATCTCGAAAGTGCTTTGCTTTGGAAGATAGAAGGGAAGGGATTGGCACAGCCTTCTTATCTCTTTGGTACCATTCACTTGATAGATCAGGAAAGCTTCTTTTGGCCTAATGGTGTCCTGAGTGCTTTCGAAGATGCGGACAAGGTCTCATTTGAAGTCGATCTCGATAATATGTTTGATATGGGTGCAGCGATGGGGATGATGTCTAAGGCCTTTATGGATGACGGTAAGACGCTAAAGGACCTCTACTCAGAAGCTGACTACACCTTAGTCAAAGACCACTTTGAGGGGTTGGGTATGCCGATGATGCTCTTAGAGAGAATCAAGCCTATGTTCTTAACCGTCTTTGCTTCAGGTGATGTAGAGTTAGGTAAGGGACTAGGTGATCAAGAAGGCACCAAGTCTTATGAAATGGAACTCTACTCCTTAGCACAAGAATCCAATAAAGATGTGTCGGGGCTAGAGACGATAGAATATCAGATGTCTGTCTTTGATTCTATACCTATGGATGTTCAAGGACAGATGCTACTAGAAACGATAAAGGGCGGTGATTCAGAGGATGATACCTTTAAGCAAATGGTAGAGATGTACACTACTCAGAACATTAATGGTATGGTGACGATGATGAGCGAAGAAGAGGGTATAGGTGGCTTTGAAGACATATTGCTGTATACTAGAAATCGAAACTGGATACCTGTTATAGAAGAAAAGATGAGAGATACACAACACTTCTTTGCAGTGGGTGCTGGTCACTTAGGCGGTAAAGATGGTGTCATCGATCTCCTCAAAAAGCAAGGTTATACACTATCACCTTTGAGTCACAACAAGTAGTAGAATAGGCACGAGCATATATGGCGCAAATCATCACCGTCAATGGTAAAACACCGCAGATTCATCCTTCGGCGTGGATAGCGGATACGGCTGTCATCACTGGAGATGTGGTCATCGGACCGCAGTCGAGTGTCTGGTATGGTGTGGTGATCAGAGGGGATGTCAACAAAATACGTATCGGTGAGCAGGTCAATATCCAAGATCTTACCATGGTGCACGGCACTGTAGGTAGGGGAGATACGCTGCTTGGAGATAAGGTTAGCGTCGGCCATAGAGCAATTATCCACGGTTGCCAGATAGAGCCAGAAGTCTTGATTGGTATGGGTGCTATAGTCCTAGATGATGTGCTTATACCTTCCAATACGATTATCGCAGCAGGAGCCGTAGTGACCTCAGGGACACAGATAGAAGCTGGCCACATCTATGCAGGCACCCCTGCCCGCATTATGAAGAAGCTTGACCCAGCCAAAGCACAAGTCTACATCCAAGGTACTGCACAAGGCTATGTAGGATACAAAGAGTATTATCGCCAATAAAAATTGTTTAGGTATTGCAAGGCTGCAGACTCAACTCCTTCGATATGTCAAAGTAAGGACTGAATTGTATAGACATCGTTTCATCTCAATTCCCTATCTTGGATTGTGAGATGGTCTAATGATAACATCTCGATAATTACTTTTCTCATTATAGAACACGACGATGCAGCACCTACTCTTAATTATTCTCTTACTCTGCGCAACTAGCCTTACTATGGAAGCTCAAGATATGGACAACGAAAAATTACACGCTATCTTCTATACCATTAGTGATGAGATGGAAGGACAAGATGGACAATGGCAATTTATAATTGACTCGACGATGTTCTTGTGTATGACAGATAAGTTGCACAATAGAATGCGGATTATCTCCCCGATAGTAGAAATGGATAAGGTCACTAGCGAACAAGTCAACCGATGTATGGAAGCCAATTTTCATAGTGCGCTTGATGGTCGTTACGCTGTATCAGATAATATAATGTGGGCAGCCTTTATACATCCGCTTAAGGAATTAACCAAGGAGCAAGTCTTTAGTGCTATATCACAAGTGTACTCTTGTGCTAGGACTTTTGGGACGATGTACAGCAGTGGGACGCTTAGCTTTCCCACCAAAGAAGAGAGGAAGTACAAAAGCAATTAGGATTTTATGTTAGACTATTTTGTCACCAATCCTCGCAAATTATTTATTGTAGATGGGTTGGGTGCAGTAGTGTCTGCTTTTATGCTTGGTGTTGTGTTGGTTTTACTGCATAGCCATATCGGTATTCCACAAAAGACTTTATATTTTTTGGCCACTTTCCCAGTGTTTTTTGGCTTGGTAGATCTGTATGCGTATAGGCAGTCTGCTGAGAAATGGCCTTCGTTTTTGAAATGGATAGCGATAGGAAATTTGATGTATTGTTTTGTTTCTATCGCCTGTGCTTACTTGCATTGGGAGAGTATAAAGCCTTTGGGGTGGATTTATTTAGTGTTGGAAATTGTGATTCAGCTAATCTTGATACGATTAGAATATAGAATAGCAAAGAAGCTTATTGTGCAATAAAAAAGCTTGCCCTGAAATCAGAGCAAGCTTATTTTATTTATTGGAAGAGCTACCTACTTGGCGATCATAACTTGATGCGTGTAGAATTGTCCGCTTTCCTTATCTAGAATAAAGACAATGTACTGTCCAGAATTAGCGACTTGTGTAAAGTCTAATTGGTTGACACCTCTTTGTAGTATTTGAGAAGTGGTCTGTAGAACCTGTCCATTCATATTGATGAGTTGTATGTTGGCATCGACTTCTTCATCTGCAAGAATATTTACATTACCTATTGCGTCAGCGTTGACTACAAAGTCAAGTCTATCGTCCTCATTTGTAGAAGTTATATCACCTACAAAGTTACTCTGCCATAGAATAGTTCTTTCCTCGACTCCTGTAGCAGGATCAAATTGCTCCGAAACTTGAACAATAGGATTGGTAAAGCTGTTTTTGAATAACAGATGCACGATAGTGGTCGTAAGACCGTCTTGGTCAAATACTTCTGATTTGATATACGCCGTATTGATAATCGTGTCACCGGGTATGTAGACAGTTCCAAGACCTTCGAAACTCAGTTGTTGGGGAACTGTAAGAGGTTGTTGGTTTATACCGTCTGTTACGATGCCTTCAACAGTATGCCTTAGCGTGTCTCCTAGCATCATCGGTGCTGCGCCTAAAATTTCTCCTTGATTTTCGTTGTAATCTACCCACACCTCGGCACCTAAATTTAGATAGAGACCAGTTACACTTAAGGTGTCGTCAGTCGCCTGATAGTATACTTCAATTAACCCAATCAAACCAGTTGCAGTGGTAGCATCTGGAAAAAAAGAAGCTTGGGTCATCGCAGTTGGGTCAACATATTCATTAGTTCCTCCCATATTACCTTCTAAGGTTGAGAAATCCCAAATTCTATCAACACCACTTTTAGGTAAGTCTACTGAGGTAGGATTAGTTGATTCTATGAAATCGAAGCTGTCTCCTGGCTGAAAAAACCAATCGCTCGTTATCGTTTGTCCTGTTAAATTCACAGAAATGAAAATCAAGGACAGAAGTAAAATTTTTTGCATAAACCGTTTTTATTTAAATTGTTACAAAATGAATCTAAGTTATTATCCAATTAGGCTAGTGGATTGAAGGACAAAATAAGCCGATTACTCTACAAATTTAACATTAAGTAATACTATCATATATTTCCATTTACTTTGTCGTCAATAATACAAGTAAAGTACTATGGTCACGTTACCACCGGAAAAAATGGGCTCCTTTTACCTAGGTGCCAAATATGATGTTGCTACCCAATCTATACTCTCAGAAGCTGTCAATTATGATGCTAGAGACTTGACTACCCACGCTGTCTGTGTAGGGATGACTGGGTCAGGCAAGACTGGTCTTTGCATAGGCCTCCTTGAAGAAGCCGCATTAGATAAAGTGCCTGCAATAATTATTGATCCTAAGGGCGATATGACCAATCTGCTTCTTCAATTTCCTGAACTACAAGCCTCTGACTTTAAGCCGTGGATCAATACCGATGATGCGGGCAGGAAAAATCTGACAGTAGATGATTACGCTGCTGGAATAGCGGCTAAATGGAAAGAAGGCTTAGCGAGCTGGGGGCAAGATGCCTCTCGTATTACCAGACTTAAAGATGCAGTGGATTACACCATATTTACACCGGGCTCCGATTCTGGTATACCCATTAATATTATGGGATCTTTTGCTGCACCCAAGGTAGATTTTGATAGTGATGCGGAGATGCTACTGGAGCGGATACAAGGTACAGTCGCAGCACTATTAGGTATGATAGGTAGCAAAGCAGATCCAATAAGGAGCCGAGAAGGTATTCTCCTTGCCAATATCTTTGAACACAACTGGAGAGAACAAAAAGATCTAGATCTTGCTACGTTAATTAAAAGTATACAAACGCCTCCGATGCAGCAGCTTGGAGTCTTTGACGTGGAGACTTTCTTTCCAGCCAAGGACAGATTTGAACTGGCTATGGATTTTAATACATTGATCGCTTCGCCCCAGTTTAAATATTGGTTACAAGGCGAAGACTTAGATATCGATAAGATCTATTTTACTCCTGAGGGTAAGCCTCGGCATAGCATCTTTTATATTGCCCATCTATCTGATAGTGAGCGGATGTTTTTTGTGACCCTCTTGCTCAATAGTTTGATCTCCTGGATGCGGCGACAATCTGGTACGACGAGTCTTAGAAGTCTCTTGTATTTCGATGAGATATTTGGATACTTCCCACCCACAGCCAATCCACCTTCCAAGCAGCCTTTATTGACTTTGCTTAAGCAAGCAAGAGCCTATGGAGTTGGCTCAGTCCTCGTTACGCAAAATCCAGTAGACATAGATTATAAAGGTCTATCCAATGCAGGCACTTGGTTTATCGGTAAGCTCCAGACGGAACGAGATAAAATGCGAGTGCTAGAAGGACTTAATGGTGCTATTGCGGAAGCAGGAGGACAGCAATTAGACTTCGATAAGATTATAACTGGCTTGTCGTCAAGGGTCTTCTTGATGCACAATGTACACGAGACCGCGCCTGTCGTCTATCATACCAGATGGGCTATGTCTTACCTACGTGGTCCTATGACAAGACCTCAGCTCAAGGCCTTGATGATCGATAAGAAAACTCAAGCTACATCAACTGTCTATAATTCTAGTATAGCTGAGGTGCAAGCATCCAAGCAACAAGTGGACAACCAACCTAAGATGGCCATGCCGCCCACCTTAGACCATAAGATTCTGCAAAAGTTTTTTGCTGTATGGAAGTCTGCAGGTGAAGTGGGCCTAGCGCAGGATAATGACAAGACTATTATCTATGAGCCACAATTATTGTTGTCAGCACAAGTCAGATTTTATGATGAGAAGCGCAGGGTCGACTTAGTCAAAGATATGGCCTACCTCTCTTCTGCCCCTGATTCGTTTGGCAGAGTAAGTTGGGAGAATGCTATAAAAATCTCTAACTACAAGCGGTCACTTTTATCTGCGCCTGATCATCCTGATAATGTAGGCGTAGAATATAGTCCAGTACCAGACTCTATGGACACGACAAAGGAGTTAGGTAGTGTAGAGAAGGATTTTTCTGATTGGCTATATCAGACTCAGAGATTCTTTAGTCTTGAGCATACCAAGTTGAAAATGTATCAATCTGATGACGAAACAGCAGAAGCTTTTCGTATGCGATTACAGACCAGGGCCAAGGAGGAAAGGGATCAAGAAGTTGACGAACTGCATGATAAGTATGATGCCAAGTTTAGCAAATTAGAGCAGAAGATTCGTAAGGAAGAGCGAGACCTGGATGAAGCGCAAGCAGAACGCAGTAGTCGCAGAAATGATGAATTTATCAATGTTGTAGAGACAGTCTTTGGCGGAATATTTGGAGGACGTCGTCGTCGCTCAGCTTCTTCTGTATCGACTAAGAGAAGGATGGCCAGAAAGGCTGCAGAAAAAGTCCGAGAGTCAGAAGAAGACCTTGAGATGCTCGATCAAGCCAAGCGAGAACTAGAAAATGAACTGCACCATAAAATAGAAGACATTTCTCACAAGTGGGAATCAGTAGAGAGTGCACTCATTAAAAAAGAGATAGCACCGCGCAGAACCGATGTCAAAGTTATAGACCCTATAATAGTGTGGTATCCATACTGGGTGGGGGGAGATGGCAAAAGACATTCTGCTTTAGAGTAGTGTATTTATATAAGTTCATTAATTCCAGATTAGTTCTAAAATATGAATAGATAGAGTCTATAACTTCCTGATAACTAGTTGGTTAAGGCTTCCAAAGAAGCTTTTTGACAAATGTTTGGAAAAGTGTAAGTGCTTGGTTGTTAAAAAATTATGCATATTATATATTTATAATATATTTTTGTATTACCCACTTTTTAACCTGCCAAATGAAAGTTTTTTTGATATGAAATTTTTATGTCATACAGTATTTATACTACTCATATCCTCAGTTTATAGTATTGGACAACAGTGCGAGTGCACGGACTATATCTATATGAATAATACGACTGATGATTTAGTGTATAAGTTTGAGGTAGATGAAG
>CALBWK010000117.1 GCA_937969415.1 uncultured Saprospiraceae bacterium
ATAGAAGAATATCTTTTAGAGTGGAATATTGAAATGGACACGATTAAGTAATAACGACCATTTTTTCAGATGCAGATTGTGTGGAAATTACAAATCAAAAATTAAATTTGCGACGAAGAGTTGACCTCTATTTCACCTGATTATGAGATAGGATAAAAGCCCTAAACCCGTGAGACCCTTTCTGATATTATTATTCTCCCTATTCGGACCAATTTTATTACACAGCCAATCTGACTCAATAGCCTCTAAGGTGCTGTTTGATATGGATTATAGATTTCGAGCTGAACAAGATTGGAACTCGACAAAATCCGATGGCACCTACCGTGACAATAGATCAAGATTAAGATATCGTCTCAGAGTAGGCGCTACGTATTCTGACAAGCATTATTCATTTGGCCTTAGAATCAGAACGGGAGATCAAAGAAAGCAACAAGATCCTCAATTGACTTTGGGTAAAGGATTAAAAGAGTTTGGAACCTTGCCAATTGGATTCGAGAAGCTTTTCTTTCAGTACAAGAAGAACTCTTGGAGATTAGGGTTAGGAAAAAACACCTATCCTTTTAGAAAGAGTAACGAATTGTTTTGGAGTGACAATGTATTTCCGGAAGGGATTACGATAGATAAAAAGATCAGCCTAGAGAGCGGTATATTGAAGGAAGTTAATCTAGTAGGTGGCCATTACATTTTGGCTTCAAATGATGGTTCGTTCTTGGATGATGCCTACTTTCAAGGGCTTCAGTCGAATTTCATTTTCAGAGACCATAGATATCAAGTTTCGTCAGCTCTCTATTTACTCAGAAACATACCGAACATTCCAGATGGAGAACATACCCACCTAATGAATTTTTCAATTTTTCATATGGGTGCACAATTGAAGCTTGCTAGGTTTATTTTAGATTTTGATTATTACAATAACCTGCACAACTACGATAACAACCCCAATGTTGAAGAGGAATTTAAAAGCCAAAAAATAGGGTACAGCGTGGGTGTACAATATGGAAACCTCAACGCAGCCAAAAAATGTATGTTGAAACTGACTTATGCCTATCTGGAAAGGTTTTCTATATTAGATTATATGGCGCAGAATGATTGGGCAAGATGGGATTATTCTTCTTACAATTCACCAGATGGTAGACTGAGTAATTTTAGAGGCATAGAAGCAGTATTGGCCTATGCCATCACAAAGAAAGCAAACCTGGTGTTTAAGTATTATTTTGTAGATCAGTTAATACCATTTGGGATAGCCAGGGAGAATGGCCAGAGAGTCAGATTGGACTTGAACATCAAACTTTGATTTTTGTATAGGAGAGTAGTACTCTGAGAAAGTGATATATAAAGTTTTTCGTAGAGCAAAAGTATTTCTTATAAGGTTTCCTTGTTGTAGACGAAAGAAACTAAAACCTATCTTTGCCAACAATAACACATCAGACTGACCCACACTTTCGAAAAAATAAACAAAGGTTTCAACACCACCTTCCAACTCCAAAAGTTGAGCATAGGTTTGGTTGTACCCATAGAAGAGTATGCCAATACCACTGTGCCCTCTATGCGTCAGCATTTGGAGAGAGTGGAGCTAGCAGAGCAATTGGGCTTCAAGGCAGTATGGGTAAGAGATGTGCCGATGCACGTGCCTACGTTTGGAGATGCAGGTCAGACGTATGATCCCTTTACTTATTTAGGTTACTTGGCCGGCAGAACCAAAGATATTGCACTCGGTGTAGCAAGTATAGCCCTACCACTACGCCACCCTTTACACGTGGCCAAGTCTGCGGCGACCTTAGATCAACTCACAGAAGGTAGGATTATCTTAGGCGTGGCGTCGGGGGATCGCTATGAAGAGTATCCTGCGATGGGAAAGGATTATGCGAGTAGAGGTACCGCCTTTCGGGAAGCCTTTAAATATATCCGTCAGGCACCAAATGATTTTCCAAAGATGGAGAATAATCCATATGGAGAATTGAATGGTACCGGCGACATACTTCCCAAACCCTACGGCCACAAGATACCCTTACTCATAACAGGACATAGTCAGCAAACGACAGAGTGGGTGGCCGCTAATGGCGACGGTTGGATGTACTATCCCCGCAATCTTTATATGCAAGAGCACAACATTATAGAATGGCGTGCCTTGATGCCTAAGGTACAGAAGTATGACAAGCCTTTTATGCAGCCGCTCTATGTCGACCTACAAAGAGATGATGATTTCAAACCAGTAGGTATTCACCTAGGTATACGAACGGGTATGCATTATCTTGTAGAATATCTAAGCCAGTTGCAAGCGATAGGGGTGAATCACGTAGCTATCAACTTAAGGTTCAATACCAACAAAATAGAAGATACCTTGGAGTCATTAGCGAATAAATTATTATCTCAATTTCATACTGCGTAAGTAACCCATAGATGAAAAAATCAATACTCATAACCGGCAGTACCGATGGTATAGGAAAGTTGGCTGCACTCAAAATGGCAAAGGATGGTCATCAACTTTATTTGCACGGTAGAAACGCGGATAAACTCAATGCTGTCGTCGCTGAACTAAAGAAAGAAACTGGTCATCAAGAGATTGAAGGTTTTGTTGTAGACTTCTCTGATCTCAATGCCGTGCAGCATATGGCTGTCGAGATCAATGAGAAGGTAGCGACTCTCGATGTCTTGATCAACAATGCAGGCGTATTTAAATCCGCTCAGCCGCTCGCGGCAAATGGGATCGATATAAGAATGGTCGTCAATTACTTCGCTCCATATCTCCTTACCCATAGAATTATAGACAAACTAAAAGAGAGCAAAGAAGCGAGAATCATTAATCTCAGCTCTGCAGCACAGAGCAGTGTTTCTATGCAGCTGCTTGATGGTCAGATAGAAGTTTCAGACCAAGAAGCCTATGCACAGAGTAAACTCGCCCTCTTGTTGTGGAGTTTCTACTTGGCGGTGCAGGAACCCAATATTGCTACTGTAGCGCTTAACCCTGGCTCATTGCTCAACACCAATATGGTGCGGGAAGCTTATGGAAAATTCTGGTCCTCTGCAGATAAGGGCGCTGATATTATCTACGATCTAGCCCTTATCACGAGCGCTGAGGAAATGAAGGGGCAATACTTTGATAATGATAGAGGAGAGTTTGGCGAAGCTCATCCAGATGCCTATGATGAGACACTTATAAAGGATGTAATAGAAAAAACGCAACGCATATTAGAGGGCTTCTGAGTAATTGGATGAAGTACTTAGTATAGAAGATGGTATATTCACACATAACCATTTTTTTTACTAGAAGTATGATAAATTCTAAATACTATTTGTTGAGTCTCTTCCTATGTGTAGGACAGTTTGCCTTTGCGCAGTCCCATCCCTATCAGGTTAAGTTCTCTTATCAAATCGAACAGCAGTTGGCCGAGGAAAAGATCCGGCCAGCGAGAGCAGGGTTGCTCTATTCCTTGATTGGGGACTATCACAATTCGGTTCAGTTTTCTGATATTCCTGTATCCTGGGGAGTTGATAGTCTAGACGTAGAGGAGTATGCTCTAGAGAGTGCGCTGCCTAAAATCATCGAAGCCGCCAGAGAGCACCAGATCGTTATCATCAGTGAGAATCATCTAAGGCCACAACATCGGATTTTTGCAGCCCAAATAATTGCAGCGCTCTCACAAATCGGTTATCAACATTTAGGGATGGAAACGTTGGCGAGCATCTCCAATGGCTATACTTTGCTCGACTCCACACTAAACGAACGTGGCTACCCACTAAGCTCTCCTCTTACGGGCACCTATACATTCGAGCCGCAGATGGGCAATCTTGTGAGACAGGCACATCAATCAGGATTAAATTTGTTTGCCTATGAGAAAAGACAAAAAGTAGAGGGAAAAGATAGAGAGGAGATACAAGCCGATAATATTATACAGTATGTCGAGGCGTATCCAGATTCTAAGATCATTATCTTCTGTGGTTTTTATCACGCTATAGAATCGGATCGCATTAAAAGAGGCACAGCATTCCATATGGCGAAGTACCTGAAATATAAGTTAGGGATTGATCCACTGACGATCTACCAAGATAATTTTACTGAAAAGTTTATTTACAATGAGCATCCTAGTCTCGGCTCGTTAGCTGTTGATGAACCATCGGTATTTATTGATAAGTCTGGCGAGGTTGCGCAATTGACGCAACACATAGACATAGAAGTCATCCACCCTAAGACAGCCTATCGTAACAACAGACCCAGTTGGTTGTACAGAGATAATGGATACAAAGCTGTAGAGCCTGAATTAGACAATATGGAATTAGATTACCCGATTATTGTAGAGGCCTATCTGGAAGATGAAGAAAACTCTGTACCTGTAGACAGGATAGAGATAAAGCACCCTTATGATAGTAAAGCACTGGTCCTCAATAAGGGGGAGTACAGAATTGTCGTGATTGATGGTGTGCAAAAAAATGAATATCTGAAGACTGTAAATTGATTGTTAGAAATCTCCTTTTATGCGCCAACTCTTCTCCATCCTTATTCTTCTAGTAGTTCTTTCAAGCTGTAATGAAGTTGCCATAAAAGAAGCTCGCCCTCAGACTTTATTGATCGACGCAGAATATCTTTTAGAAAAGAAAAAATTATTAGCAGAAAGTGATCCACAAGTAGCAACTGCCTATAACCAGTTAATCGAGAAAGCGGAAGTGGCCCTACACAAGGGCCCTTACTCAGTAACAAACAAAGATAGGTTGCCGCCTAGCAGAGACAAACACGATTACGCGAGTTACAGTCGCTATTGGTGGCCGGACTCGACAAAAGTTGATGGTCTGCCTTACCTACGTCGGGATGGAGAAACCAATCCGGCAAGCCAAGACCGTTCGGCTTCTGATCGTCCTAGAATCGGGGATTTTGCAGAAGATGCGGAGACACTTGGGCTGGCCTTTTATTTTACGGGAGAGGACAAGTATGCACAGAAGGTTGCAGAGTTGTTACGAGTTTGGTTTCTTGATCAGGAAACAAAAATGAACCCCAACCTCAATCATGCACAATGTAGACCGGGGCACAACGAAGGATCTAAATCAGGAGTGCTCGATGGACGACTTATGATCAAAGCCCTAGAGGCCTCTTTGTTGATAAAGAATTCTAAGGCAATAAGCGCGGCCGAGTATAACGGATTACAAGATTGGGCCAATCAATACTATAAGTGGTTGACGACTTCTAAGCTGGCTCTAGGTGAAGCGGCCTCAAACAACAACCACGGCTGCTATTACGATGTACAGGCAGCTTACTTTGCGCTGTATGCAGATAACCAAGAAGGGGCTGCGGAAGTGTTGGGCAATTTTTATGACAAGCGCCTCATGACACAGATCGAGCCAGATGGCTCGATGCCTAAGGAGGTGGCCAGAACCCGTCCGCTGTTCTACAGTATCTATAACCTGCACGCGATGTTCTGTGTCGCCCAATTGGCCCGGCACGTAAAAGTAGATGTGTTTAGAGCGAAGGAGAAAAGTTCTCGACTACGAGCGGCACTGGACTATGTCAGACCCTATGCTGCTCCAGATAAAATGTGGCCAACACCCACTGTAGGCACAGCAGACAAGATGGATCTCTTTCCTATTTTGCTGATGGCAGATCGCGCTTACCCTAACGGAAACTATAAGGCACTGACTAAACAACTGGATACCCAGAGAAGACAATCACATCGGGCCCATCTAGCCCTTCCCTTGATGCGGTAGTAGGTAAATTAAGTAGAGGCATAATTCTAGAGAAAGTACAATCAAAATTATTACCTTCCGTTTTACGGTAATATCAAAACACTATGAACCAGAAACTACAAGGAAAAAACGTCCTCATCACTGCGGGTGCACAAGGCATCGGTGAGGCCATCACTCAACAATTTATTGAGTTAGGCGCCAATGTAGCCGTTCACTATTTCTCTAGTTCGGAACGAGCAGAGCAACTAAAAACTACTGCCGAAGCAAAAGGACAAAAAGCCGTCGCCATAAAGGGAGACTTAACCAAAGAAGCAGATTCTGTTAACCTTGTCTCTAAGACGATTGAGGCACTTGGCGGATTAGATATCCTCATTAATAATGCAGGCTCCTTGGTGGCTAGAAAAAGACTGGAAGAAATAGAAGTTGATTTCTGGAATAAAGTGATGGACATCAATCTGACTTCTATGATGCACGTCACCAAAGCAGCTAGTTCTCACCTGATTAAAAATGAAAACAGCAGCATCGTCAACCTCGCCTCTCTAGCAGGAAGAAAAGGCGGACATGCGGGATCACTCGCGTACTCTACAAGCAAAGGCGCCATACTCACCTTTACCAGAGCTCTCTCTTCTGAGTTGGGTCCACACGGTGTACGGGTCAATGCTGTTGCCCCAGGCCTGATATTAGGGACGGCGTTCCACAATACACATACGACTCCGGAGTCTGCAGCGAAAACAGTATCAGGTATCCCCATAAAAAGGGCCGGCAATGCGGATGATGTAGCGAGGGCTGTTATTTATCTGGCTTCGGAGTATGATGGGTTCATCACAGGGGCGACGTTGGATATCAATGGTGGCTCTTATAATATGTAAATCCCCAACCCTAACACCATGAAAAAACTAATCAACTTTCTTCTGTCTTTTGGTCCTGGAATTTTTGCAATAGGTTATACTATCGGTACCGGTAGTGTGACGTCGATGATCGTTGCGGGAAACGAATTTGGGATGGACTTACTGTGGGTACTCTTTTTTAGTTGCCTCTTTTCTTGCGTCCTGATCTATGTGTCGGGCAGTTACTTTTTATATTCTAAAGAGACGGCACTCTATGCGGTCAAGAAACATATGCCCTTGGGTAAAGCGATAGCGTTTGCCATTATACTGATGGTCGGCTTAGGGCAATGGAATTCTCTTATCGGGATTCTGGGCATTACTTCAAATGTAATTTTTGAAGTATTGGTGTTGAATTTTCCAGCGTTAGCCCCTTACCAATATGGTGTCGTCTTGGGCATTGCCGCCATAGTGATAGGCATCTTCTATTATCTATTGATACAAGGGAGCTACACACTATTTGAAAAAGTACTGGCCTTTTTTGTCTCGATGATGGGGATGTCTTTTCTGTTCACGTTGTTTTTTGTGTTGCCGCAACCGACGGAGGTTATAATGGGTTTGGTCCCTACAATTCCTGATGTAGAAGGGTCGGGTATATTAATCGCGGCCTTTGTAGGTACGACGATGGCTGCAGCGACTTTCTTGTCTCGTCCGCTTTTTATACAAGCCAAGGGATGGACCTTGGAGGATTTCAAAACACATAAGAATGATGCCATAGTTGCCGCACTATTTATCTTTATGATTAGCGGATCTATTATGGCGGTTGCTAGTGGCAGTCTCTATGGACAAGGACATGAAATTACACACGTCTTGGATATGTCTAAGACTCTCGAACCTTCCGTAGGAAAGTTTGCAGTCAGTATTTTCTTTATAGGGACTTTGAGTGCGGGCTTGTCCAGTATTTTTCCTTGTTTGATGATTGTCCCGCTGATGCTAGGCGATTACTATCAAGGTAAATTCGATTTGAAGTCTTCACGATTTAAAATTATAACCGGAGTCGCGAGTGTGTTGGCCTTGACGGTGCCCATCTTTGGATTTAATCCAATAAAGGGACAGATAATTACACAAGTATTTAATGTGTTTGGTTTGCCGCTGGTCATTCTCTGCCTGCTGTTTTTATGGAATAGAAAAGACATTGGTTTGCCTAAAGGAAAATTCATCAGTAATGGCATAATGTCGATAGCTTTCATTTTTTCTTTGATCATTATGTTCAATGGACTGAAGGATATTTTTAATTAGTAGGGGCTTAGAATGCGATTACAAAAAGGTCCCTTAGTGATATTTGTTATGGGTGTAAGTGGCTCAGGAAAATCTACTATTGCTCGTATGTTGAGTGAAGCATTGGGTCTAGAGTTTGTCGAGGGAGATGATCACCATCCCGCTAGCAATATTGATAAAATGGCAAGTGGTACACCGTTGACAGATGAAGATCGATGGCCGTGGTTGGCAGCACTCAATCAGGTGGCTCTTCAGCATCAGGAGGATGGTTGTGTGATCGCCTGCTCTGCGCTGAAGGAGAGCTATCGCCAGGTCTTGGGCCAGAATCTTACAATAAAACCTCATTGGTTATATCTGAAGGGAGATTATGATCTCATCTATGAGCGCATGCAAAAGCGTGAGCACTTTATGGATGCGACGATGCTTCAATCACAATTTGATGCGTTAGAGGAGCCTAAGGAGGCCATCATCGTTGACATATCAGGATCCCCAGAATTAGTTATTCAAAAAATAAAAAACGAAATACTGTGAAAGCAGAAATAGGTGTCTTAGGAATGGGAGTTATGGGCAGAAGCTTGAGTCGTAACCTCGCAAGAAATGGATTTGTAGTTTCTATTTACAACCGACATGTAGATAGGGTAGAAGAAAATGTGGCCAGAGACTTTAAGTCGGCGCATCCGGAACTCAAGGAAGCGATGGCTTACGATGACCTGGCAGAGTTTGTACAATCGTTAGCGACGCCACGTAAGATTTTGCTTATGGTCAATGCTGGCCCTACTGTAGATGCTGTGATGAACGATCTAAGTGCCCACCTAGACGAGAACGATATCTTGATCGATGCGGGTAACTCTCATTATCAGGATACGGTCAGACGAATCAAAACACTGAAGGATAAAAACCTACACTTTATAGGCAGTGGTGTGTCGGGAGGAGAGAAAGGCGCTTTGCTAGGCCCCTCTATAATGCCCTCTGGAGATCATCAAGCTTACCAGCAAGTGAGCCAGTATCTGGAGACCATTGCTGCTAAGGATAATAATAATCAGCCCTGTTGTGCTTATATAGGCGAGCAAGGCAGTGGCCACTTTGTCAAAATGATCCATAATGGTATCGAGTACGCCGAGATGCAATTGCTAGCAGAATGTTATTCCATACTCAAGGCTCAGAAAGAATCTAATGAAAGTATTGCCAACATATTTGAGCAATGGATGGAAGACCAAGGCAGTTATCTGCTGCAGATTTCTGTAGATATCCTCCGTAAGAAAGAAGGCGATGCCTATCTCTTAGATCTTATTCTCGATAAAGCGGCCAACAAAGGAACTGGCAAGTGGGCGACGAGCACCATAGCAGATTCTGGAGAGCCGGCAACGATGATACCGGCCGCACTCTTTGCACGCTATCTTTCCTTTTTTAAAGAGCAAAGGACTAAGGCAGAGGGCTTGTTTTCAGGTCCGACAAAATATCAGTCTATTTCTAGCGATCAATTAAAAGAAGCCTATCAGTTTGCTCGTATCATCAATCACCATCAAGGTTTTTCTTTAATTAAAAATGTTTCTGATCAAAATGCGTGGCAAGTCAACTTGAGTGAAGTCGCGAGAATATGGACTGCAGGTTGCATTATTAAGTCCGACTTGATGAAAGAGATATCGGCGACATTAGAGAAAGAGGATAATCTCTTATTCAATGAGCCTTGGCGTTCGCAGTTGGGTGCCACACATAGCGCTACACAGCACGTTGTCATGAAGTGTATGGAGAATCAATTACCGATTCCTTGCTTGACGGCAGCGCTCAACTATTTCCATGGCATCAAGATTGGAGATGGCTCGGCCAATCTTATTCAAGCGCAGAGAGATTATTTTGGTGCCCATACATACAAGAAGAAAAATGATTCTAGTGAGAAGAGTTATCATACGGTGTGGGAGGGTTAGGCGTGAGAGAGTACTAAGCTAGGAGTTCTAACTCATTATGAGTAGACGATTACGCTTGATATGAAAATTTATTCACTATATTCTCGAAAGTTTAGATTTAGGGAAACCATATTTGGATTCTGAGATTTGATAAGAGTTTCCTTTTTTGTTCTACTCCATCTCTTGAGTTGCTTTTCTCTAGCTATTGCCTCGTTTACATATTGAAAACATTCGAAGTAAATTATATCGCCACAATTGTATTTGCTCGCAAAGGAGTTCTTCAATAATTTATTTTTTATGTGCTGATCGAGCCTTCTAGTCAAGTCTTGAGTGTAGCCAATATATAGAACAGTCCTTTTAGGATTGCTTAAAATGTAGACATAGAAGACAAACTCTCTTTTCATTTAGTTGGCTTGTGTTCAGAGTTCATTAAAGTTAGGAAAAATTAAGTGGTGATCCTTACAACTCCTTTTTATTCTACTGCAACGAAGCGAAACAGAGGAATCTCCGTTCTCGCAATGTGCACACATGATGTAAATTCTTGTCAGCAATGCACTAAGTAGCTATTAAAATGGAATAAAGTAGATGCCACGATTGATATCGTGGTTCACACTTTTCAAAGGGAACTTATAATGTACACACTTGACTTTCAGATTTACTTTTGATATTGTTTAGTTGTTGGAATGGGTGAGTCGTCTTTATACATCTAGTAGTTACGAGAACG
>CALBWK010000118.1 GCA_937969415.1 uncultured Saprospiraceae bacterium
ATGTAGCCTCAGGTGAGAATAATACAGGACGTACTGCTTGTTGGTTAGACTTCTCTGATGAGAATACCTTCTTCGTATCTAATGCGATAGAGGCAGGATTGGCTTCTTATAGTTTCAACGAAGGAAATATAGAGCTGCTCAATCAGGTAGCTGCTCAAGGAATCGGTGCTACAGGAAACACTACTGATCCAGGTGCGGCCTTTGGAACAACAGAAGGATGGATAGACTTATGGATTTCTGATGACGGAAGATACTTATACCAAGCATACGGACTGACGGGTACAGTAGGTGTATTTGCTATCGATGGAGAAGAACTGACATTAATACAAGAAGTTACCGGAGACCTACCTTCTAATAACATTCAAGGAATCGTTTCAGTTGGCTTGCTGCCTGATGCTACGAATCCTATAACTGCAAGATATAGAGTGACGTTTGATGCGTTGTGGAATGAGGCGTCTCATCCTGTTGATTTTCCAGCAGACGAGCCGAATATCGCGAGATTTTCTCCAGTAGCGGGATTGACACATAATAGCAACGTAAGACTTTTTGAAGAAGGGACTATTGCTAGCCAAGGTCTAGTTAATATTTCTCAGACAGGTTCTAGAGATCCATTGGATTCAGAATTAGCAAATGTTATTTTGAGTGGTGATGGACAGTTTTATATCGAGAGTAGCACAAGAGTAAGACCTTCTCCTGATACAATT
Organism: uncultured Saprospiraceae bacterium; assembly: GCA_937969415.1. Lineage (GTDB taxonomy): Bacteria > Bacteroidota > Bacteroidia > Chitinophagales > Saprospiraceae > RFSX01. The sequence goes on from CALBWK010000118.1 coordinate 705, forward strand.
TCTACTACATTTGAAATTTCAGAAACACATCCACTTGTAAGTTTGACTTCTATGATAGCTCCGAGTCCAGATTGGATAGTTGCGGTTAGAGATCTTAACCTATTAGAAAATGGAGATTTTGTAGAAAGCAAAATAGTACAATTTATCCCTTATGATACAGGATCAGATAGTGGTGAGAGTTATGCTTCTGATAATCAGAATACGGATCCAAGAGAACCGATAACAAGAATTACAGATGGTGTATTGGCCAACAATGGAGAGATAGCGAGCATCGGTGTCTGGAGATTTGAAAGAATAGATAGTGAAAGTACTTGTGACTTAGATGGAGGAACTTTAGATGGTGGCCCATTTAATTTCTGTATCGATGGAGAGTCTGATTTTATTTCTGCGGCTACTTTGAATTTGACAGGTCAAACAGGTACGAATAATCAATTGGTGATTACAGATGATCAAGGATTTATCGTTGCATTTCCTACGGGTTCTACAGATGTAGACTTTGACGAGTTGGGTGTGGCTGTGCATTACATATGGAACCTTGCATACGCTGATGGTCTTAGAGGAAATGCAATAGGCAACAATATTGCAGATCTCGATGGTTGTTTCAGCTTATCTAATGCAGTATTGATTAATGGCCAATCTTGTGATGATGTCGTTCCAGTGGGCGCTGTATATGCAATGACTAATGGTAGAGGTCAAGTTGATGGTGTGGTACAGGGGCCTAACTCGATTGTCGCTTATGCGCAGTCAGAAGATGGAACATTGACGATCATAGGAGATTATCCTACAGGAGGCAATGGAGGAGACTTTGATGGTGGAGAAGGATTGGATCCTCTTATCTCAGCATATGCAATTACAAAGACATTAGATAACAGATTTGTACTAGCGGTCAATGCAGGTAGTAATACAGTAACCTCTATGGCAGTAAATCCAGATGATTACTCTCTTACTGTAATGGATACACAATCTACTATTGATGAGGGTCCTAACAGTATAGCTTTTATACCAAGAGATATAGATGGTGTTGCAGGTCTAGTCTATGTAAGTAACATTACAAGAACAGAATTTTTAGCGATGGGTGAGCCAGCGCAACAAGGATCTATAACAGGTTACTGGTTGCTTGATGACGGTACTCTAATGCCAATAGAAGACTCTAGAAGAGAATTAGCAAACAGACCTTCTGCAATACAGTTTTCACCAAATGGAGAATTTGCGGTCGTTGCTTCTATTAACTCTGGCTCGTCTGCTCTTGCAAGTGGAAGCGAAGACGAGATCGTCGTATATGCAGTCAATGATGATGGAACCTTAAGTGATGAGCAAACCGATGGAGCGACGTCTACATTGAGAGGAAATGCGGAAGGAAGAAATTTGCCATCTGCAATAGGATTCCAGATCGTAGGAGATAACTATCTAGTTGTTACAGAAGCAAGAGAATTTAGACCAGATGGTACGCCACCAGTTTTTCCTGGATTACAAGATGGATCTGTATCTACTTGGCAGATACTTTCTGACGGTAGTTTGTCTCCGATTGATCTTGATGTAGCTTCTGGAGTAAACAATACAGGACGTACGGCTTGCTGGTTAGACTTCTCTGATGAGAACACTTTCTTTGTGTCAAATGCAATCGAAGCAGGTCTTGCCTCTTACAGCTTCAATGACGGAAGCGTCGAATTGATCAATCAAGTAGCTTATCAAGGTGTTGGTGCTACTGGAAATACAACAGACCCAGCTGCGGCTTTCGGAACTACAGAGGGATGGATAGATCTTTGGATCTCAGATGATGGTAGATACCTATATCAAGCCTATGGTCTTGCAGGAGCGATTGGTGTATTTGAAATTAATGGTACAGAGTTGACACTATTACAGGAAGTAACTGGAGACTTACCATTAAACAATATACAAGGTATCGTATCAGTAGGTGAGATAGATATAATCTCTTCTACTCAAGATATTGAAACGATAAGCGCAGAGGATATAAGTTTAAATATCTTCCCTAATCCGAGTAATGGAGATAATGTACGTGTTGAATTTACTTTGGACGAAGAGTCAGATTACACTGTAACTATCTTGGATATCAAAGGTCAAGAGCTTTCAAGCCAACAGATAGTAGGAAGAGGACTACGAGGAACTAATGTTTTCTCTTTATCTAACGTACCTTTCGAAACAGGTTTGTACTTTTTACAATTAGAGTTAGAAAATAACGTAGTGAATAGAAAGTTCGTTATACAGAAATAGTAAATGTCCGTAATTGGGACTAGTTAGTTAGTTTGTTAAGGTGTTCTAGTGAGGATAAAGATTGTCACTAGTGCAAAGAAAAAGGGAGGCGCAGAAATGTGTCTCCTTTTTTATTTGGTAGCATAGAGGATTTATGTATAGACGCAGCTTAATTGTGTGCAATCTTATTCTTTTGCTACCTTAGGACCAAAGACAAAGTAATGATGAGAATTGCTATATCACTATTCACAACACTCCTTATTCTGACTGCCACCACTGCGCAAGTCACTTACCTACATTGCGGACAACTCCTCTCTATGGAGTCTGACAAGGTACAGTCAGAGATGACGATTATCATTGATGGCGAGAGAATTTCCGAGATAAAGAAAGGTTATGTTGAAGTCCCTGATACTGCGACCCTAGTAGACCTTTCAGGCAAATTTGTGATGCCCGGTTGGATGGATATGCATATACACATAGAGCACGAGTCTAGCCCTACCCGCTATCTAGATCGATTCCGTCAGAATGACTCTGATGTAGCGCTGGGTGCAGTGAAATATTGTAATCGGACGATAAATGCTGGCTTTACAACGGTAAGAGACCTCGGCGGTACGGGTGTTAATGTATCCCTGAAGAATGCTATCAATAGAGGTGAAATCGTGGGACCTAGAATCCTGACAGCAGAAAAGGCTTTAGCAACGACTGGAGGTCACGCTGACCCATCTAATGGGATGAAAGATGAACTCAAAGGGGACCCAGGACCTAAGGAAGGTGTCATCAATAGTGTGGAAGAGGCCAAAAAAGCTGTTCGGCAGAGGTATAAAAATGGTGCCGACTGTATCAAGATTACAGCAACGGGAGGTGTCCTTAGTGTTGCTAAAGATGGTTCTGGTCCTCAGTTTACTGTAGAAGAAGTAAAGGCTGTGGTAGATGCGGCTGCGGATTACGGCTACGTCACAGCAGCGCATGCGCACGGGGATGAAGGCATCAGACGTGCAGTACAAGGGGGTATCCATAGTATAGAACACGGTACGCTGATGTCAGAGGCAACGATGAAGTTGATGAAAGAAAAAGGTACTTATTATGTGCCGACTATATCTGCAGGAAAATTTGTAGCAGAGAAAGCCGCAATACCAGGTTACTACCCTAAGATCATTGTACCCAAAGCGCTGACTATAGGCCCTAAACTTCAAGAAACATTTGAGAATGCCTATAACTATGGCGTCAAAATTGCTTTTGGCACTGATGCAGGTGTCTCTCCGCACGGGGACAACGCCAAAGAATTTGTCTTTATGACAGAAGTTGGTATGCCCAACTTTGAAGCACTGCAGACGGCCACTGTCAATGCAGCCGACCTCATGAACATCAGTGATGACTTTGGTACACTTACTGTCGGAAAGTATGCAGACCTCATCGCCTTAGACGGCAACCCACTTGACGATATAGAAGTGACATTACAAGTACCTTTTGTAATGAAAGGGGGAGTTGTTGTGAAGCAATAAAGTACTTCTGTTTACTTTTTATCAAATTAAAATTTATCTGTGTATCATTTAGAAGAACTGAATCAACTAGAGCAAGCTGTTACTGCTTCTCCTGATAATGTGTATATAAGGTTTTTGTTGATCCAAAAATTAGAAGCTTATAGTCAGTATCAAACTCAACTCAAAGATCATCTAGATGCCTTGCTTAGTTATGATCGCCAACACGTAGAGGCTAAGAAGATGCTCTTAAAAGTCTACTATACTCAAGACAAATCTTCTGCCGCGATTATTCTGGGAGAGGAATTGCTTAATAGCGGTCTTCTAGGTGCTTCAGAAAAAATAATCTTAGCGAAGTCTTATCTTAAAGAAAATAATCACGGCCGAGCACAAGAGCTTTATATGGAAGTCGTAGCACTTCAGCCAGATATGAGTGACGAAGAATTAGATAAGGCCTTTAGAATGCGAGAGACTGGGGGTGAGCCGATAGATGTTGGAGAGGATAGCGACTTTATGGAAAAACCCAATATTAACTTCAGTGATGTAGGGGGGATGCAAGGCGTTAAAAAGGAAATAGATCTCAAAATAATCAAACCATTAGAACACGTAGAACTGTACAAGCAGTATGGTAAGAAGGTTGGTGGGGGAATTCTATTGTATGGTCCTCCAGGCTGTGGTAAGACGTATCTCGCTAAAGCAACAGCAGGGGAGATAAGTGCTAAGTTTATCAATATAGGCCTCAGTGATATCCTCGATATGTGGGTAGGGCAAAGTGAGAAAAACTTGAGTGCAGTTTTTGATAAGGCGAGATTCAATACACCTTGTGTGCTCTTTATAGATGAGATAGATGCTTTAGGCGCAAAGCGCTCGGATATGCGACAAAGTGCGGGCAAGACAGTAATTAATCAGTTTCTTTCGGAGTTGGATGGTGTGGATAAGAACAACGATGGTGTATTGGTCATTGGTGCTACTAATTGTCCTTGGCATCTAGATAGTGCTTTTAGAAGGCCAGGCCGTTTTGATAGAATCATTTTTGTGCCGCCACCAGATGCACAAGGCAAAGAGGAGATCCTTAAAATTATGCTGACCAAAAAGCCGACTAAAGATATAGACTATGCCAAGGTCGCAAAGAGCACCAAAGATTACTCTGGTGCGGATCTAGAAGCGCTTATTGATATTGCTGTAGAAGAAAAACTCGAAGAGGCTATGCGTACAGGAGCCCCTCAGCCCCTCACCACCAAAGACTTGATCAAAGCAACCAAGAAACATCGCCCAACTACTGTGGAATGGTTTCAGACAGCTAAGAACTATGCTATGTTTGCCAATCAAAGTGGACTGTATGATAGTATTTTGGACTATATGAAAAAGCGGTAGTATGTTTTTTACAGCCAAGGGCATCGACCAGATAGGAATTTTAATAAATCAGAATCGTTACAAGGAGGCAGAGGCCTTGGCCCGAGAATTTATAGTTTCTAATCCAGAAATAGACGAGTATAAGTACTGCTTAGCACAAGCGCTCTTACTCCAAGGCAAGCTCACAGACGCCGATGAAGTTGCTGATGCCTTATTGGAAGATGATCCTTCTAGAGCTGTCTTTATAGAACTTAAAGCGCGGATAGATATCGATCAAGAACGACTTGTAGATGCTGAGGACAAATTGAAAGGACTTTTGGAGTCAGAATACATTTCTGACAGTTATTATCTGTTGTTAGCGCAGGTAAAGTTCAGGCAGAATAATTATGATAAGTCTCTAGAGTATCTTGATATGGCGCTAGAGTTGGACGCAGAAAATCTAGATGCATTGAATATGCGTACTGCAGTGGCCAACATTATAGGAGACACTGCTCTAGATCACAACATCGAAGAGGCGCTCAATATGAGTCCCAATAATTCGTACGCTATCGCCAACCACGGGACCCAATTACTCAATCAAGGAAAAGAAAAAGAAGCCTTGCTCAGATTTAAAGAGGCCCTCGCTATAGAGCCAGAAAATGTAATGGCGAAGTATGGTTTGCTAGAAGCGCTCAAGAGTAGATTCTGGCCTTACAAGATGCTCCACAAGTACAGCTTGATGATGAGCCGTTTATCAGGAAAACAGAGCTGGACCTTTATTATTGGGGCTTATTTGATTTATCGATTTATCCTCAGGACCGCTCAGAGCAACCCCGAGTTGAAGACGATTCTCTATCCAATTGCAGGAGTGATCATTTTGATGTTTTTGTCGACCTGGATTCTCACACCATTGATGAACTTGACCTTATTAACCAATCCTTATGGTCGACTCTTGCTAGATGAAGACGAAAAGAAATCTGCTTTGATGACAGGTGTAGCTTTTGTGTTGATGTTAATCAGCGCTGTGATGTGGGCAGCCGTGAGTAAGGTTTTTTTGTTTCCGACCTGTATCTTTTTGGCGATGATGATTCCCGCAGGAACTATGTTGACTATCCCTGGTAAGGATGCAAGGATGGCGCGACTATTTGGAGGGGCACTTATTTTGATTGGCTTGGGGGCAGTACTGATGGGTTTGCTGACAGGCAGCTTTATTCTCGCTTGGGTCTATGCGTTAGGCCTTTTTGGGTATCAGATTATGATGAATGTCTGGGTCATTAGGACACAGGGAAGAACCTTTGGCGATTAACATTATTGGCGAGGTTGTTAATTAGGATTATACATTTCTGTACATCTTATTTATTTTGAGCTTACCTATATAAAGTAAAAGTCCCCTGTTCAAATATTTCCTCTCCATTAGCGAATTGTCCTACCAGCATATACGTATAGATGCCTGCTTGAGCTTCTTCACTGTTGAATCTTCCGTCCCACCCGAGAGGTATTATTTGAGGATCTACATTTTCTAATCGAACAACCAGGCCACCCCATCTATCATAGACACTAAACTCTTCTATGGTAGGACTCGAACCAGCGCTAAAGAAAATCTCAAAGACATCGTTTACTCCATCATTGTCAGGAGTAAAAGTATTAGGGATGTAATATTTGCATTCTGTTTCTAATAGAATCGTCACACTTCTAGTGCAATCAGTTGTGTCCATCACGTCAAAAGTGTAAGTCCCTTCAAAGAGATCTTCGATGACTTCATCAGCTGCATAGATGTTGTCTTCGTAAATAATAGATAAGGGACCAGCACCACCACTGAGATCAAAAGATACTGATCCATTGGCTTGATCACAGGTAGGGTTGATAAATTCGTAAGCCAATTCTATAGTCTCGAATTCTTCGATTAAAAAGGTAAACTCCCGGATGCAATTTTGGCTATCTATTACCCGTGCTATGTGTTCGCCTGGACTCAGATTACGAAATAGATTAGTCTCTTGTGGTGAATTATTGTCAACAGAAAAAGCAAATGGCGGATTGCCAGAACGGACGCTGATCGTTACATCATTTAGGTTGTTCTGACAAGACAAATAGTCGATAGCTACTCCATCAATGATCGGTTCTAGACTAGGGGATACGTTTGCATTGATGGTGTCAGCGCAGCCATATTGGTTACGGACAGTAATCGTATACTCACCAGCAGGCAAGTCATTTATTGTGCTTTCTTCGCCGACAGATTGATCATTGAGAAAGTATCTGTTGTCAAAGTCCGAACTCGCCTCTAAAATTAATTGGCCATTTTCTTCATTGCAAGTTGTCTTTTCTGCCATCGCCTTCAGATTAATTGAGAAAACGGAATCAAGTTGAAAGTTTTGATTCCAAATACAACCATTGCCATCCTCTACGTAAAGAGTATACTCTCCATAACTCAAGTCAACAAAACTCGTATCTGAATAATATTCTACATCGT
>CALBWK010000119.1 GCA_937969415.1 uncultured Saprospiraceae bacterium
AGGAACTTCCAGTAAGAGAGATCGCCGACAAAGTGCCCCTCAGTCTTATCGCAGACAGCCCACGAGATACCTTTGTGCTCCAGTCTATCTTGGATCTTGGTTTTAACAAATTGCTCCGATTCCTCTAGGCTTTTAAAGGGTTCTCGATCCATAAAGCGCATCACAAGAGGGTCTGTCCTGATCTCTAATAAGTCTTGAGCATCGGCATTCTGGTATTCCCGCAGTAAGAGTCGCTCTGTCGTCAGCGTAGGGAAGCTATCAATTGTCTTAAGATCAAAGGCCATAGCTCAAAATATGGCTATAATCTCATATTATTTAATGCTAAAATCTAATCTTACGCCACTTCTCAAAAACATGTTTCTTTGCAGTCTGTTTCACTTGTTCGTGATATTGAATCAAAAATCTTAGATGAGATACTTAATAGTCCTACTAGCCCTGTGCTCCACTCTCCAATTATGGGGACAATCGACAGAATATACCATCGTAGGTACTGTCGTAGAGACTACTTCTGGCCAGACCATTGATTATGCTACTGTCGTCTTGATGGACAAGCCTAGTCAGGAGATGTTGGCAGGCACCACTACAGATGGGGGTGGAAAGTTTCGCTTAAAGACAAAGACTAAAGACGTCAGCCTAGAGGTGAGCTTCATAGGGTATGATAAGGTTGTTATAGATGACCTCAATATATCAGGGCTTGTTACAAAACTAGATCCTATTGCTCTAGGCGAGAATGCGGCAACGCTAGACGAAATTGTGGTTACTGCAGAGAAATCTACGACTGAGTTTAAGCTAGATAAGCGGGTATTTAATGTAGGGGCAGATTTGAGCACGACAGGAGCCAGCGCTCTAGAGGTACTTAATAATGTACCCTCGGTCAATGTCAGTATCGAAGGAGAAGTTACCTTGAGGGGGAGCAGTGGTGTACAAATTTTGATCAATGGGAAGCCGTCTGTATTGGCGAGTGATGAGAGCAATGCCTTAGGAACTATCACTGCTGATATGCTAGAGAGTGTGGAAGTCATCACCAATCCTTCTGCTAAGTATGAAGCGGAGGGGACCTCAGGAATCATCAACCTCGTGATGAAAAAGAATGAGAAGAAAGGTCTCGTAGGCTCTGTTTCTCTTAATACAGGTATCCCGCAGAATCACAGCATAGGATTCAGTGTGAGCAAGCGTACCGAAAATTTTAATCTATTCACTCAGATGGGTGTGGGGTATAAGGAGTTGAAAACTGATTCAGAAAACTTCAATACCAATTTCAGAACCAGCGAGACAGTATCCTCTATAGGTGAAGAATTTAGAAATGAGATTTTTTATAATCTTGTCTTGGGTACGGATTATTATATCAACCCGACCAATGTGATAACTTTATCAGGAAGCTTTGCTTATGAGATAGAGGATCAGCCTTCAGAATTTGATTTCAATCTGACGGATGGAGGTGAGGAATCTTTATTTGTATGGAATAGGACAGAGATCACTGAGGCCACTAATCCTAAACTACAGTATGAATTACAATACAACAAAGAATTTGAAGATCATAAAGATCACAAACTCGCCTTTAGTGCCATAGGAAATTACTTTGGAAAAGATCAGTCATCGGTATTTAGTGAAGCCTTGTTGTCTGGTAATGGAAGTTTGAGCAATCAGACGACAGCTACTGAGTTCAAAGAAGGCAAGTTTACTTTCAATCTTGATTATACCAAACCATTTAATGATCAGTGGCAGATAGAGACTGGGGTCCAATATTTAGTGAACAATGTTTCTAATGACTTTACGGTGAGTGATGAGATAGATGGTGTTCTGACTGTTAACCAGGGATTGACCAATATTTTTGAGTATGATCAGAATGTGTTGGGTGTCTATGGGACCGGTTCTTTTGAAGGCACTTATTGGGGTTTAAAGCTAGGCTTGCGGGTCGAGAATACGGACTTGAATACTTTACTGGTCAATACTGGAGAACGCAATCCTCAGAACTTTACCAACCTGTTTCCTTCAGCGCATACATCTTATAAGCTGACAGATAGAGTATCGTTTCAGGCAGGATATAGCAGAAGAATATACAGGCCACGTCTCTGGGATCTCAATCCATTCTTCAATATCAGAAATAACTTTAATGTAAGAGCTGGTAATCCTAATCTATTGCCAGAGTTTACGGATTCTTATGAAGTCGGTGCTATCTTTATTTACGAAAAAGTTACTTTCAATACGAGTGTCTATCACCGTTATACGACTGAAGTCATAGAGCGGGTAGCAACCTTTGAGAATAATGTGAATGTTTTTTCTCCGCTTAATATCGGAACAGAAAACACGACAGGTGTAGAATTAAATTTCAAGTACAGTCCAAGTAAGTTGGTTACTTTCAATGGTAATGTCAACTATAATTACTTCAATAGACAAGGGGAATTTAGTGATCAAGTGTTTGATTTCAACAATGATCAATGGTCTTCGAAGCTTACTGGAAAGTTTAAAGTCCATAAGAGTCTTGACTTAGAGGCGACAGGTCAGTATAGTTCAGATGTACAGACTGTGCAAGGGACGAGATTCGGAAATCTATTTGCTGATTTCGGAGCACGTTACAAGATTAATGGCGGTAAGTCTGTTGTGAGTTTGAGTGTGCGGGATGTATTTGCTTCCCGAGTCCGAGAGACCTTTTCTGCCGGTACAAACTTCGAAACATACAGCTTTAGACAACGTGGTAGATTTATTACGCTGGGCTATAGTTACTCATTTGGAAAAGGTGAGGCTATAGAATTTCGAGGGGGCGGTCGTAGAAGATAGCGCCACATAGAATCCTTATTAATGAATTACATAGCCTGTTACAATAATACTGTAACAGGCTTTTTTAATAAATAAAAAGTTAGTTGGTTGTTTTGTAGTTGTAGTACTTCTGCAGCGTATAAAAGGCTTCCTTTTTTTCTCCTTTTTCTGAGAGCAGACCTTTGCGATTCCACCCATCTTGTATTTCCGGCAATACCCGTCTTGGAGATCTAAAGTCTACCAATATCCAAGGGGAGAAGCCTTGCACTTTTACTATCCGGTCGATCATCGATAGGGTCTCTTCGTAGAGGTGTTGTTGATACTCTTCTGTCCATCGGGTGTGCTTATCCTTATAATAACCTGCCTTTGCTCCGGCTCCAAATTCTGAAATAAGAATTGGTTTGTCCTGATCAATTTTCCACGAGATCTTACTGCATTTGTCGGGAAGCCCATCGTACCAACCTATATATTGATTGAAGCTGAGCACATCCACGACATCAGCAAATGGATCGTTGATTGTTCTGGTATTTGCTATGCCAGGATAATCTTTTTGCTCTAGTGCAGCACTTATAAGGCGAGTATCATCTAAGCTTTTCGCCTTAGTCGCTAGCTTGTTCAGAAAAATATTTCTTGCAGGGAGATTAGGTGTTTCGTTGGCCATAGACCAGATGATGGTGCTCGCTCTATTTTTGTCTCTGCGGATCATCTCAGTCAGTTGATTCTCAGCATTGAGATAGGTGGCTTCGTTTTTCCAGAGTATGGTCCAGTAGACAGGGATTTCTTCCCAGACCATCAAGCCTTTTTTGTCTGCTAGTCGGAGCATATGTTCATTATGAGGATAGTGGGCTAGTCGAACATAATTACACCCAAGCTCTAGTGCCCAATTCAATAGTTGCTCTGCATCTTCTGGGGTGAGGGCTCTTCCGTTGCGTAGGGGACTTTCTTCGTGGATAGATATGCCTTTGAGGTAGATGGGCTTTTTGTTGAGCAGTATTTGAGAACCGCGGGTTTCTATGGTTCTGAAGCCGATTTGATCAACGACCTTTTCTTCTTCTGCACTCAGGGTAACTGTGTAGAGGTAAGGATTGCCTGGCTCCCAATGTTTTAAGTTCTGTATTGGTATCTCAAAGTTGGCTCGGCCATTGGTGTCCGTAGTTAATGAAGTAGAAACCTTGAGTTCCGAGATGTCAAGAGTGATTTTGCTTTGTGCCTTGGCCTCTCCATTGAGTTGCACATAGCCTTTGATTGTGTTGAGGTCTCCTTTTTTTAATTGAATGCTATAGTCCTCTATAAAGGTACTTGCTGTCTCTACTAGTTGTACGCTGCGAGTGAGTCCACCATAATTCCACCAATCGGTATTCAGCGTAGGGACACCTTCTTTTAGACGTTTGTTGTCCACTTTTACGACTAGGAGATTATCTTTTTCTTTAAGTAAGTCAGTGACTTCGAAATTAAAAGGTGTAAAGCCACCGATATGTGTGCCTAGCTTTTGACCATTGAAGTAAACCTCCGCTTTGTAATTGGCAGCGCCAAAATAGAGATGCACTCTCTTGGTTCTATTTAGTTGTTTGTAATCAAAAGATTTTTTGTACCAGAGGCTGCCCTCGTAGTAAAGTAGTTCGGGGCTTTGGCTGTTCCAATCTCCAGGCACTTGAAGTGTGGGCATTTTGTCAAAATCATACTCTATAAGGTCTGTAGAGTCTTGAGGCTTAGAGTTCAAGAAGAAGGCGCTAGCCCACGGAGCGGGTTGCTGATCAAAAGGTTCGTATCTATAATTATAGTAGCCATTCTCGTAGGGATCTACAATGTAATGCCATTCACCGTCTATGCTTATGGTAGAACGATTGTAGGCATTGACGATGAGGTTGTCTTGACCTGATATTGTTGAGGATATGAAACTCAATAAGAGTAGTGTAGAGTATAGGTGCTTCATTTTTGTATGTAAGTTGAATTATGTACCGCTGTCTTCTGATAGTGTAAGAACTTCTTGAATAGCAGTTATAAATTTGTCCGGCTCATCGACAAATAATGAGATGGATGTAAATCGTTTTGTAATACCATAAGTCTTTGTAAGAGTTTGCTCCGTATGCAACTCTAGGAAGATATTGGTGGAGTCTATCATTTCAAAAGGGGAGAGAGAAATGTGGCCCTTCAGAGTGTCTCTAGATTTTCTACTTTGAGTAATACTTTTAATTTCTTTATAGGCTATTGCCGTCTGACTAGCAAAGCCATAGCGTAGGGTCAGCATTTTTGTGGTTGCATTCATTGTAATCAGTCTTTGCTTCATCGATCTCAAGATTCCTGAAACTTGTACTAGAGCATAAATACTAAAGAAGGTAAGGAAGTTGGCGAGTAGCGGATGCTTTTCGTAGACAAGGTAATGAACCACAATCGTTTCTGTGATGAGCAAAAAGAGGAAAACGAGTATCGAGGATTTTGCTGTACTTTTTTTGTGATAGGTAAAAGACTTTTCGTTTATGGCAGTCGTCGTGTCATTATGTGTCAAATAGTGAAAGACACTTGCCTCTGTTGCTAAGATCATTGCTAAAGTAGGCGGTAACTTGCTAGACAGCTTGGCAATAGTCCTTTCGTAATAGTCACCAGAAAGATTAGCAATTGATCTTTGTTCCATATATGGTGTTATGTCTACAATTCGTATATCATTTTTTGATAGTGCTCTTTCATATTCTTCAGTTTCACACTATTGAGGAAAGAAGAGTAGGCGAGGTAGGTCAATAAAAATCTGACATCTTTTATCCAAGGTGGTACATATTTAGGCTCGTTAAGTAAGCCCATTTTTTTGAACTGAACGAGCTCGGCCATATCCTCTATATCCAACTTCCCTACAAATAGCAAAGGCAGCAAATCTGCTCTGCCTTCACTCACAACTGTTCTTAGAAAGTTGTGTACATTAAGCAAACCATCGAGGTAGACGATGTCTTTAGTAAAAGGTGCACCACCCGTAATCACGCCTCCTCTAAATACACGACGAGCATTTTCGAAGGCATCCTCTTTTCTAGCATTTTTGGTTTTGTAGTATCTATAGACTTCTATAAAATCTGCTCCGTCTATGGCCATCTGTATGGCAATGATTCTATCCGATAATCGTCTTAGTCTATCTAAATCAAGATGCCCTGTTATGAATTCTGCAAATACAGCCAAGCCCTCTTGCGTCTTCGTTGTGCCAGGATGACTCGCTGCTAATATTTTAAGATTGGGTTGGTGATGACCGTTGATAGAAGTGGCCACGTGTATGAACGCTTCGTGATGTACTAATTGATCGATATCCATATCAGAGAACAATGCGGATTCTCTTATTCTAATCCTTCTGCGACCAGCGATGGCCTTAGAGGATACTTCTTTGTCGATAATCACTTCTGGCGCATCTTCGCCAAACATATTGTTGACCTCTTCTTTCATTCTAGCTTGCACGGCACTAGCTGGAAGATCAGTGCGCCCAGCCACATCGATATCTAGTTTTTCGATATTTATATACATGGCTTCAAAATGACTAGCCAGGTCTAGAGAGTTGCTCTTGTCATCCGGCAATAAGTGCTTGGGAGCACCATAGAGCTTGGTAGAAAAATCAAAGAAGGCTGGCTTACCCAAATTCTGAAGTAGAAAGGCACTATTCTCTAGCTTGTCCGCTATGCCGTTGGCCCAGTTGGCAAACCTGCTTCCCTCAGAAATCAGTTTTCGAGCTTTCTTGACTTGCTCTAGGGTATCTGCGATTTCTATTACTGGGTATTCTACTTGCGGAAGAGATTGCTCTCCCTTGGCAAAGAACTCCTCTCTTACCGAGGAGTGCCAGTTTACATTTCTCAATATCCGTATAGACTGAGAGGCTTTATATAGCTGGTCACTGATTTTTATCAGATGTTCTTTTTCGGTTTGACTCACGACTTCTTTTTTCTTCTTATAGTGCTAAGATACAGAACTGTTAATAGCTTTTTTCATCGATAGGGATGGCTCGTTTGTAGAGAAAATGGAGTTATTCTTAAGATTTCCGTAACATCTGAGGAGATGGTGGAGTCGTGTTTGTGGTACCAGTTATTAGGTTTAATTATTAGTTTAAAAACATTCAAAATTCAAACAATGAAACAAATAGCACTTTTTACGTTTTCCCTTCTTATGGGCTTCACAGTATCAGCTCAAAATGTAATTGATGACCATTTTCAGTATCTCGTAGAGGATAAGAATTCTACCAATATCAATGT
>CALBWK010000120.1 GCA_937969415.1 uncultured Saprospiraceae bacterium
GTAATCTGGATTTATCTCTGTGATTAATTTAGTCAGTAGGTCTAGGTTGTAGACTTCGTCGGTGAGATGCCCACTGTGTATTGTGCCCATAACCAATACTTCATTAAGGGTTGTGCTAGAATTAGGAGATGAAGGCTGACAATTGCTCATTAATACGACCACAGTAAGCGTTAGTATTGTTGATAGAATTGAGACAGCTTTGTGCATAGACGAATTATTAATTACGATTAAGGAATAGACTCAATATAAGTCTATTGCTCCAATACTTATGGACAATAAAAAAAAGGGACTAAAATCAATTAGCCCCCTTTCATAAATATTTGTTATCTGCTTATTGCATTATTATCAATCTGCGCACTTCTCTGCTACTATTTTGTGTAATGACAAAAAGGTAAACACCTGCTTGATCTAGAGATATAACATCTTCTTTGATGCCTCTCACTAGATTTTTGGAGAACAGTTTTCTTCCAGAAAAATCCAGTACTTCATAACTGAGATCTTCAGTGGTCGGTACGTCAAAAATTAGATTGACAAGACCAGAAGAAGGATTAGGCGCTAGACTCCATGCATCTATAGCTACGAGCTCTTCTACATCTGAAACGATATCTACAAAAATAGATGTCTCGACAGTAAAGGTGCCGCATTCATTGGTTGCCTCCAAAGTTACAATATACGTTCCTGGTGTATCATAAGTGTGATTTGGATTGTCTTCCGTACTTGTATTGCCATCGCCAAAATTCCAAAGTATAGATGTTGCGCCAATTATATCGCTTGTAAAAGTTACATCACCCATTTCAATGTTAACATCTGAGATACTGGCTGATGGCACATCACTTACACTGATCACTCCTGCTTGGCTATCTTGTACAGTTCCAAAGGCATTGGTCACTTGTAGATTGGCATCAAATACACCAGCCGTCGTATAGACTACAGTAGGGTTAACTTCAGTAGAGGTAGTTGGCTCTCCACCAGGGAAGCTCCAGTTGTGACTGTCTGCATTTACTGCGTTACTTTGATAGGTGACAACTAACGGTGCACAGCCCTCAGTGTCTGAGGTAATTTCAAATCCTACCTCAGGAAGGTTGTTGACAACAACTTCAAAAGTTGTCTCTTCTGACCCACAAGCATTGCTTACTAGAAGTGTTACTTGGAAAGTACCATTCGTATTAAAGGTATGTGTATAAGACTGATCCGTTGATATAGTGCCATCACTTATCGTCCAAAGTGTCTCTGTGTTAGGTGTCGTGTTGCTCAGTGAGAGCACATTATTGTTTTGATTAGAATCAAAAGTAAGTGGTGCGATAGAAGCCACAGAAATAAATTGTGACATCGTCGCTACTTCGCTTCCGAAGGCATTGGTCACATTCAAAGTAACATCGTAGTTGCCGTCCGCATTGTACGTAACAATTGGATTGGCTTCTGTTGAGGTAGCAGGTGTGCCACCTGGGAAACTCCAGTTGATCGTGGAAGCGTTGGTTGTCTCACTTGTAAAAGCCACTTGTAGTGGTGTACAACCACTTGTCTGATCAGCAGTAAATTGTGCAGTAGGTAGTGCATCAACAACTACGATAAAAGTAGTCTGCTCAGATCCACAGGCATTGCTCACGAGAAGAGTGACTTCATAAGTGCCATTCTCTTGGAAAGTATGCGAGAAGTTTGGTTGAGAAGATGTAGTACCGTCACTGATGGTCCAGGCTGTCTGGGTGTTAGGTGTTGTATTTGACAACTGTATTACATTACCATTTTGCTGAGAGTCAAATGTGAGTGGTTGTAATGAAGCAACAGAAACCAATTGGGACTGTATTACTCTATCCGATCCTACGGTATTGCTTACTGTCAATGTCGCATCAAAAGTACCTTCAGTATTGTAGACCACAACTGGATTAGCCTCCGTGGAAGAAGACGGTGTTCCACCTGGGAACGTCCAATTGTAATTAGTCGCATTTGTGCTCGTGCTCGTATAATTGACTTCTAGTGGTGTGCATCCTGTAGACTGACTTGATGTAAATCCTGCACTCGGAAATGCATCTACGATTACACTAAAGGATTCTGTGTCTGCTCCACACTGATTGGTCGTCGTTAGCGATACAGTATAGGTTCCATTTGCTGTAAAGGTATGCGTCCACGCTTGCAAGCTAGAGGTCGTACCATCACTGATAGTCCATTGTGCAGAAGTGCCTGGAGTAGTATTGACAAGTTCTAATAAGTTGTCACTTTGATCGAAGGTAAAGCTGGCATCAGGTATTGCTGCAACAGTTATAAAATCTGTTACTGTGCTATTGCCTTGTCCTGCTGCATTGGTTACACTTAGTGAGGCATCATAGCTGCCTGCAGTATTGTAAGTCACTGTAGGATTTGGCTGAGTAGAAGTTGCCGGAGTACCTCCTGGGAAACTCCAATTCCATAGCGTAATATTAGAGCTGGAATTATTAGAGTATGTAACCGTCTCTCCTTCACATACTGCAGTCACATTTGCTGTGATGTTGGCGCTAGGAAGTAGATCTACATTTAAGTTAAATTCTTGACTTACTGATCCACATACATTAGTCGCAGTGACAGTTGCGGTGTAACTTCCAGCAGATGCATACGTATGTGTGGGGCTAGCAAGCGTAGAAGTGTTGCCGTCTCCAAAATTCCAAGATAAATTATCTGCAAAGTTTGCTGTGCTGTTAAACTGGACAGTCAGAAGATTTTCTGTGAATGAGGCCGTTAATTCTGGTAAGTCGTTGATGGTAACAAGATCCTCCATTGAAGCAGTGCTAGATCCAAAAATATTGGAACTTGTCAAGGAGACAGAGTAAATACCTCTCTGTGTATACGTTACTGTTGGATTTTGTAGGGTAGAGGTGGCAGGTGTGCCTCCTGGAAAACTCCAATTCCACGAAGTCGGATTGTTTGTAGAATTGTCGATGAAGTTAATCGTGTAGTCTGCACAACCAGTAGTCGATTGACTTGTGCCAAATGCAGCAACTGGTTGCAATTGTATGTTGACTTCTCTAGTTCTCATATCTGTGTTACACTGATTAGAAACAGTAAGTAAGACAGTGTAGTTGCCTGAGCTTGCATAGGTATGCGTTGGGTTTTGCTCAGTACTTGTATTGCCATCGCCAAAGTCCCAAACGAAACTTGTTCCATTGATGGATGTGCTGGTAAAAGTTACGGAGGCACCATTGGTCATGAAGTTAAAACCGGCTTCCGCATCTGCAAGGACGGTAATGTAATTTTCGAATGTAATGTCATCATCTCCTTCTGGATTTTCTACTTCTAGCGAAGTGCTGTAAGTTCCTGCAACATTATAGACAACTGTAGGGTTTTCCATTATAGAACTGGATGGAACTGCTCCATCAAAGGTCCAGTCCCAATCTTCTATATTTCCATAGCTTAGATCGGTATACATAACTTGATCATTTCTACAGATTTCTAAGTTATTCGCAGTGAAATTGGCAAGGGGATTGTCGAAAACTTCGATGTCTAGAATAAATTGACCAAAACCACAGTCATCTTCTACTTCAAAAGTGACAGTATAATCTCCGGGCACTGCGTAGTTGTGTACTGGGCTTTGTTCATCAGAAGTATTGCCATCACCAAAATCCCAGAAATATTCTGGAGTTCCAAAGACAATGCTCTCATCTTCAAAAAATATTTGTAGCTCGTTGTCATCGTAGTCGAATTCTACGACAGGGCCTTCAAAAATGACAACTGCATCAGTCCATTCAAGTTCATCTTCACCAGAGGCATTGGTTACTTCTAAGGTGACATCAAAGGTGCCCGCAGAGTTGTAAGTCACAGTAGGGTTTTGCTCAGTAGAAGTACTAGGATTCCCACCCTCAAAGGTCCAAAACCATTCTGAAGCCAATGAAGACATATCTTCAAACTCTACCTCACCGACAACACAAGATTCTGTAATTTCAAATGAAAAGTTGGCTGTAGGTGGTGAGCCGCTAGAACAAGTCCCAAAACAACCTGCATTAGGTAGAAAACTTTCTATATCTTGTTGTGAGTCAGCAGACCAAATTACTGAAGTGTTGACACTTGCTGACATTATAAATCCACCTCCATTATCGTGGACAGCATCAAAATTATGCCCTAATTCATGGGATTGTAACACTCTTAATAAATTTGAGTTACCTGTAAAGTGCTCGCAGACATTGTATCGGCTGCTAGTACAAGTTCCACCTAGCCACGCAACGCCAATTGTTGATCCATTGAGATCTCTAGCTGTCCACAAGGTTGCTACATCGTGTGAAGAGAATCCGCTTGGTCCCCAGTTAGTAAATGAGTTGAGCAATGTTCCAGAATTTGTGGAGCTGGTCCAAGGATCACAGGTGTTACAGTCAGAGATAAATACATCTCGCAAGTCAAATTCTACCACATCTAAAAATTCATCATCCCAATTCCCTTGCACATCATTTAGTACACCGCAAATCTGATCATCTACATCACCGACACTTCCAAAGAGATCGGTCATCAACCAGTCAGCGGCCAAGGCAATATCTACAACAAAGCAATCACCTATCTGTCTGTTAGTGTTACGGACTTGAGCTTGTATATCTTTTTGTAGGTTTTCAGAATGATCGTGGAGATCACAAGTCGCAGATTGTGCAAGCTCTTTTGTTGCTGTATCATAATAACTGACAATGAGATTTTTATCTGCTTCTCTGTCAAAGTACCAAGCAGGTTCTATATTCAGCACCCCTTTGTCAGTTTTGATGTAGCCGTATAGGAAATTTTCATTGACAGTAAGTCTGACAGAGGTTCCTAAATCATTCTTGACAAAACCTTTGAGTGGAATAGGTGCCGTACCTTCATAGGTTGCTCCACTTGCTAATCTGACGATATTGTCTTCAGAGCGCATGCCTGTATCCCAGAGCTCTAGTTCGAAGGTTTTACCGCCGAGAGTAAGAGTCGTCACTTGGAATTTGTTGTTGGTGCTTACCTTTTCGTAAAGGCTGTTGATATTGACTTCAGTTAGGTCATAGTGGTGTAAGGTCTTATTCAGTTCGGATCTTAGATTGTTTTGAGAGTAAATTGTTGAGCATAATAGAACCGAAACGAATAAAGAGGAAAAAAAGAACTTCATAAATAGGAATTGATTTAATGGATAAATTCAGCGTTTAAATTTAGTCAATTGAGCGCCGACATACAAGAAATATTATGTCGCTATAGAACTGATCCATAGTGTTGAGATGCTATTAGTTATAAACTATATACATCTGTAGGTAGGGGACATTCCATACCTAGATGTACGTGTTTGTCATCCAACTAAATTCACTTTTGCGGGAAATTGTTGCGATTATCTCTCAATAGGAATCCATATGCACGGCGGCGATCGCCCTTCCTGAAGGCTCATTTTGATTCTTAAAGGCCGCATCCCACTCTAAAGCTACAGGCGTACTACACGCTATAGATGGTACTGAAGGTACAGTAAGGGCAGCCTGATCTGAAGGGAAATGCCCCTCGAAGATCGTTCTGTAATAGTATTCTTCTTTGGTTGCAGGTGGTTGAGTAGGGAAGCGATGGGCAGCATTGGCCATCATCTCATCTGAAACTTGCTCTTCTACCAGAGCCTTCAAGGAATCTATCCAACTGTAGCCTACGCCATCAGAAAACTGCTCTTTTTGTCTCCAAGCGACTTCGTGGGGAAGCAAATCTTCAAAAGCCTCTCTGAGAATATGTTTCTCCATCTTACCTCCACCGCACATTTTGTCTTTAGGATTAAGACGCATAGCAGTGTCCATAAATTCTTTGTCCAAAAAGGGCACACGGCCCTCGACTCCCCACGCTGCTAAAGATTTGTTGGCTCTCAGGCAGTCATATTGATAGAGAGTAGAAAGCTTTCTTACAGACTCTTCGTGGAAAGCTTGAGCGCTCGGGGCCTTATGGAAGTATAGATAACCGCCAAAGATTTCGTCAGCTCCTTCTCCTGATAACACCATTTTGATACCCATCGATTTGATAACCCTTGAGAGGAGGTACATCGGGGTACTAGCACGTATAGTTGTTATATCGTACGTCTCTAAGAAGTAGATGACATCTTTGATCGCATCAAGACCTTCTTGAACAGTGTAGGTTACCTCGTGGTGGACGGTGCCGATGTGGTCAGCCACTTTTCTAGAAGCAGCTAGATCTGGAGAGCCATCGAGGCCAATTGCAAAGGAGTGGAGTTGCGGATACCAAGCTTGTTCATTACCCTCTGATTCTATACGTGTAGAAGCATATTTTTTGGCTATGGCAGCTACTATGCTAGAGTCTAAGCCACCCGATAGCAGCACCCCATATGGAACGTCACTCATTAGTTGCCTCTTGACCGAAGCTTCTAGAGCTTGCTTAAGTATTGCTTTGTCACTCACATTTTCTTTGACCTCGTCATATTCTTGCCAGTCTCTAGCATACCACTTCTGCAATTCTAACTGATCACTGACTCTATAGTGTCCTGGCAAAAAGACTTCGATGCGGTTACACTTAGGCTCCAAGGCTTTGAGTTCGGAGGCGACATAGTAGTTGCCTTGTTGATCGTGGCCTTCGTAAAGCGGAATAATACCCATATGATCTCGGGCGATTAGATAGCGATCCTTTTCCTCGTCATAGAGACAAAAAGCAAAGATGCCATTGAGCTTATCGATAAAGTCTGGCCCGTATTTTTGATATAGCGGGAGTATGACTTCGCAGTCTGAGGCCGTCTGGAACGGGTACTCGGGAAATTCCTTTCTCAGTTCTAGATGATTATAGATTTCTCCATTGACGGCTAGGACGATCTTCTTGTCATCACTATATAAGGGTTGGCGACCTGAGCTAGGGTCTACGATTGCCAAGCGCTCGTGCGCTAAGATGGCCTTGTCTCCGAGATGTATTCCTGACCAATCTGGACCTCGATGTCTAAGGCACTTAGCCATTTCGAGTATTTCTGGTCTGAGGTCTGCTGCCTTAGTTTTTAAATCAAAAACGCCTATTATTCCGCACATAATTAACTTATTTGTTTGTAAAACTAAATTAAGTTAACTTTGAGTGCAAGTAAACTTCAATAAATTAATGATCAATAAGACAGATATTAAGATAATTAACTCCTTACTGACCAATAGCCGTCAAAGTACCAAAGCGCTAGCTGAACCCTTAAATATCTCTAATGTGGCGACCCAAAGTCGCATAGACAAGCTGGAGAAAAGCGGCGTCATCAAAGGCTATACCGCTACAATAGATTACAAACTGCTCGGTTATAACACAATAGCCTATGTCGGCATTTTTTTAGAGAAGGCCCGCCATTACCCCAAAGTCAAAGAAAAGCTCAATGAAGTTGCTGAGATAACTGAGGCCTACTTCACGACAGGCAATTACTCCATTTTTACCAAAATCTATGCAAAGGATAATTTTCACTTGATGGATATCCTCTCACAGAAGGTGCAAATTATAGACGGTATCGCTAGGACGGAGACTTTTATCTGTCTTGAGGAGGGGGTAAAGAAGGAGATGTTGGTCGGGGAATGACTACAAATTAAAATGCAACCTAAAACCAAGAGTCTTAGGCTGCATTTTTTAGGTGAGTGCTATTATCTCTATCCTTTCAAGACAAAGTCGCTTGGCTTAAATCCATTATTGAATTTTACCTGCTTAAATGTATATTCTCCATTAAGGCTGTATTCTCCAGTCTCTGGATTGGGTGCATAAGATCTTCTTACCATTGGTACGTAGACTCCATCTATTTTTTCGTACTCTAATGTCATTTTTATCACTGGATCATTGACACCCATTGCTGGCAATGAGAAGTAAAACTGATCTAGCATATGGGTGTTTTTGTTAAAATATAAGATGTACTCATCATCTGCTGCCTTGCCTGTCATTGCATTATCGTAGGTCAATGAGATCTTGTCGTAATCCGTTCCATCAACAGATTCTGTACCCATATACTTATAGATGGTACTGTTGTCTTCTAGCTTATAAATCATAGAAAACCAATAAGGATTGACCTCTCTTAGGAAAGTGGTCGCTCCCAGAGCTTTGGCGTCGGTTACAAACTTACCATTTAGTGTCAATTGTGGCGTTCCATTGATCAAACTCTGCTCTGCAATACCTTCTTTCCCAGGGAGTACATTACGTTGGTGCTCTGTATATCTAGCCCAAGTTGCCTCTCCATCAAAGATTAGTTTTTCGTGAGATACATCACGACCAGCATCGAAATTATCATAGATATAATGAAACTCTACGTCATTAAGCTTACGCAACTTATCATAAGACCCTGTAACAGAAATCATTTTGTCCAGTACTTTTCTAGATTGACTGTCGATTTGCTTTTGGCTGTGTGCCACTTGGGTCAGCAAGAGCATAGGAATGAGTGCTACAGTAAGTTTTAAAAGAATCTTCATTTTTTGAATTGTTGTTATTGTTGAAAGTATTTTTTATGTCAGCTAATCCAAAAGAAAATTTGTCTGGTTTAGTTTTCAAATGTGCTGGTCTTTAGTCCTAGAGGTCGTGGAGACTACATTTTAACAATTCGGTCTAGATGCGGGATGCACGTATTAGGCATTATCTATCAAGATCTAATGATTAAGCAAGAGAATTTGTTTTGCAGTGATATATATTGCGGTATGAATCATTCTAAGAAGAAATATGTTCCTATTGATTGTGGCTATGTCGATATCATAGAACATTTTGCGACGCTTAGGAAACCTGTAGAGATCATTTATCTCCTCGATAATATAGAAGTCAAATTGAAGGCCGTCATTAAGACGTGGGAAAATACTGGCGAGGCGGAGTATATGATTCTAAAAAATGGCCTCCGCATCAGATTAGACCACATTGTGAGTGTCGATAGTCAGGTGTCCTCAGGTTACTGCGGGATAAATGAGGAAGAATAGATAAGGAAAAATTGTTAAGTGTCAAATCTCATAGATTCTTACTTTCCTTTTTTTGATTTTGGAATTGTTAAGCTGGGTACAGAGTTGTGTGCTGAGCTTAGATTTCACAGCGACAAAGGCACAGTCTTGTTTCAGTTCTATAAGACCTAATTCTTCTTTAGACAACCCTCCTTCCTTGATGAACAGTCCTACAATGTCTCCTTTAGATATTTTGTCTTTACGACCTCCAGATATAAATAAAGTTGTCCATTCTGTTTCTGCTAATGGCTCAGACTCTGTCAATATTTCTTCTTCGGTATCTTGAAGATAATCTTTCAACTCTTCTTCTGCCCACTGAAGGACATAGACGGCCCCAGTTGCATTCATCCTAGCTGTACGACCATTTCTATGGATAAATTCTTCTTCTCGAAAAGGGAGATGATAATGAATAATATTTTTTATCTCTGGAATATCTAGTCCCCTAGCTGCCAAGTCTGTCGTGATAAGGAGGCGATGCGTTCCGTTTCTAAATTTAATAAGGGCGCGCTCTCTATCTTTCTGCTCCATAGTCCCATAATAGCGACCGTGCGGTATGCCCTCCTCTTCTAGTCTTTCACTTATCCTATTGATACTGTCTTTATAGTTGCAGAATACTAATGCCAGCTGATCTCCCAGATGTTTCAAAGTTTCGACGAGTGTAGGCAGTTTGTCTTTGTCAGGAGATAAGACGTGCTTCACTGTTATGCTATCCTTTTTGGTATGTAAGAAATCTAGGCGAGTGGCATTTTTCATTTCTAAAAATCCAGGAAGACTAATGCCATCTGTAGCAGAGGTGAGTATCTTTTTTTTACAAGATTTAAGTTTTTGAGTGATAAACTTCATCTCTTTTTCGAAGCCAATTTCTAGAGACTTATCATACTCATCGATAACCAATAATCTTGTCTTAGACAATGAAAAACTTTCTCTTCTGATATGGTCGGCAATCCTACCTGGAGTGCCTATGAGTACGGCAGGTACGTGCTTGAGGTTAAGTTTGTCTTTAGTGAAATGTTGACCCCCATAGAAGGCATTGACTTTGATTCCTGTAGCCATCTGTCTGAGAACAGTTTCTATTTGTATAGCCAGCTCTCGTGAAGGGGCTAATACGAGTAGTTGTACCGCTTCCAGTTGAGGGTCTATTCTCTCTAGTAGTGGAAGAAGAAAAGCGACTGTTTTCCCAGATCCAGTTGGAGAGAGTAAGACAATTTCATCTTGTTCTGTTATTGCTTGATGTGCAGCCTCTTGCATAGGATTGAGCAGAGTGATGCCCAACTTTGTCATTGCTTGTTTTTGTCTTTTGGTTAGCTGCATAAGGTAAAGGTAACCCTATTTTTTATGAGACAAGGTGGAATCTAAATGGTTGCCCGATGGGTATACGATTTAGGGCTGAAAGATCTTTAGGTTTTATATAAGCGATACGTGGATAGCCACCTGTAGTCTGTCCATCTTGCAGAATGATTATCGGCTGCCCACTCGGTGTTAGTTGTATGAATCCTGGTAATACAGGGACACTATTTTTGATGCTGGCTGAATTTAATTCTGGTCCTATAAGTCTAGCACCCATACGATTGCTATCAGGTCCGATTTTATAAGGCTCTGAGATGAGCAGATGCATAGATTTTTCTGAAAGTAAATTGTATTCTGGCCCTTTGTGGATAGAGATATTATTGGTTGTCGTTTCTGCAACAACTTGAGGCTTAGGTACACCTTGGGTATTCGCTGCTTTCCAGTTGATAAGATCTCCTTTTGCTAAGGGTTGGCCGTGATTATGTCCAAGTTTTGCAGGTCTATAAGTAGAGCAAGAATTGTAATGGTAGGTCGTCTCTATTTGGCCCATTATAGCGAGATAAGAGCGGGGCTGATCTTTAGTGAATCCACTAGAGAGTAGATCATTGACTTGGACCTTTATAGTTGTATCTCTCTCAATTGATTCACCATTGAGTTTCCATCGCATATCTCCGCCAGTCAATGCAATTGATGTTGCTGATTCAAATTTGAGTGTAGGGCCTTTAAGCGTACATTCTAGAATAGGCCAATCTAAATTATTGCCTACAAGCTGCTGCGCTTTTTGTGCAGCGTATGGATTCATTACCCCGCTACGTGGGACAGCATAATGCGCATAGCCTATACGTCCGTTGTCTTGGAGAGTTGTGAGTGCGCCAGGTTTCAGAATTAGGCAATTACCCATAATTGAATAAGTCTAACTTTTGCGCTGACAGCGAGTGATACTCCTCCTGGGAAACCGATTTTAATTGGATGATATTACCGTACTGTAATTGAGTAGGTGGTTTATTGCTTGGATCAAAGACTGATATTGGACAATGACCAATACTATACCATCCGCCAGGGCTATTGCAGCTATAGAGACCTAGATAAGGTCCGCCTATAGCGATTGTGCCTGCTTCTACACTCTTACTAGGGGTGGCCTTTCGTGGACATTGTAGATGCTCTGGTAAGCCAGTAATGTAAAGGAAACCTGGTAAGAATCCGTACATATAAAAAGTAAGAGTGGTAGAGATGAGCTCATTTATAATGGTTGCTTTTGATTTATTGCTATAATTTTGTATCGCTTCCCAATCTTCGTGATCATTGAAGTATACAGGTAGGATATATTTGGTTGATCCTTTACGCTGATCTAGTTTAATAGATTCTAGCTTTTTTATAGCAATATTATCCAATGTGGCGTTCAGCTTCAAGCAAATTTCATTTTCTGTGCCGATGACCTCTTCTGCAAATTTTAGCTTTGATTTATATATAGCCTCCGAGAGTGGGATAAGATTTTTTTGATCGACAGAATTTAGTAAAACAAATTCTTCTCCAAATTTATTTACAGAAAGTTTGTATTTATCTATATGAATGTACTGCATATCCTTTTGATTTTACGTATTCATATATCTGTTTTATTGTGTTGACTGCTCCTGGTGTATCCCCATGAAGACATATACTCTCTATTTCTAGGGTAATTACTGTGCTGTTAATAGTGCTAAGTTGGCCACTAAGTAATCCATCAAGTTGCTTTTTTATTTGAGCCCATTCAGTTAATACTGCACCTTGTGTCGATCTAGATACTAAGGATTTGTTTTGTGTGTAAGCTCTGTCAGAAAATCCTTCTCTGATGAATGGTATTTTCATTTCCTGTGCAACTTTATCCATAGCTGAATTTGAAAGCCCATACACAACCGTGTTAGGATATATCTCTGTAAACAATTGAAGCAATATTTGACTTAGATTTTTGTCTTTAGCCATTGCGTTATACAGGGCTCCGTGTGGCTTTATGTGAGTGGGTTTTGTGCCAAGTTCTTCGCAATTATTTAGGAAAGTGTTCAACTGATCTTCGATGCTATTCTTTAGTATATCTATGGAAATATCGAGTACCTTTCTTCCGAAATTTTCTTTGTCAGGATATGCAGGATGAGCGCCGATAGCGACCTTGTGCTCTAGGGCAGATGTAATGGCTTGCCGCATAGTTTTCTTGCTCCCATAATGTCCCCCACATGCAATATGACAAGAGCTGATATATGAGAAGATGGGCCCATCATTATACCCTTCTCCTAGGTCACAATTGAGATCTATTCTTTTAGTGACTCGATTCATTAGAAAAACTGGAATATTTTATTCAGTGACTTGAAGCTGAGAACAATAGTTATGAACAGCAGTGCTATTGCTAAAACATTTTGCCATCTATTATTAACATAGTTTTTTAATAACTTTTTGGAGTTGGATACGTAGATTAAAAATACTGCTACAAGAGGTAGTAACAAGGCATTGGCAATCTGAGCAAACTTAATTACCAGAATTGGTTTTTGACCAATAGTCGCGACGATTATGCCTAATAGAAGTATGGTCATCCATACTATTTTAAATCGCCAATCTTTTTCTTCTTTTTGCCAACCAAATAATCCCTGCGCTGCATAGCCTGCTGCAAGGGGAGCAGTCAAGGCGCTACTTATTCCAGCTGCCAATAGCCCTATTCCCATGCAATATTTTGCACCACTACCAAATAATGGTTCCAGTTGTACTGCTAGATCCTGACCAGATTTGACTTCTGTTATATTGCCTTGAAAACTGCCAGCAGTAATGACAATAAGTATTGAAATGAGTCCCCCAATTAAGATGGAAACTCTATTTTCTGTTCTTATTTGTTTTAGCGAAGCGGTACTCTCCCACTTCTTACTTATAGTTGACGCATGTAAGAATAAGTTATAAGGGACGACGGTCGTTCCTAAGAGTGCCAAAACGAGGAATAAGTTTTGTTCTGGATGTCTTGGAATAAATCCTTGTAACACCGCTCCAAGATCAGGCTGGACGAGTATTGCTGTTAAGGCAAAACAAATACTCATTGTAATAACAAGTGCTATCAATAATTTTTCGACGAGTTGATATTTACCGATAGATAAAAGCAAAAAACAAATTCCGCCTAAGACGATAGGCCATAATTTTTGTGGACCGATGAGTAATTCGAGCCCAAGAATTCCGCCACTTATATTTCCCGCTTCGTAGGCTGCATTGCCGACAAGAATAGCAGAAGTTACTAAGAAGATTGCCAAGTATTTGACTCCCCTGTTGTTTAATGTTTGGGTAATAGCTTCACCAAGTCCAGATTGTGTTACCCATCCTAAGCGGGCTGACATTTCTTGAAAGATAATTGTCGCTATAATTGAAAATGCCAATGCCCAAAGCAAACTATAACCTGTCTGTACACCCGCTAAAGTGCAAGTTGTTACTGTTCCTGGCCCTATAAAAGCAGCAGCGATTAGCGTGCTTGGCCCAAAATATTTTTTAAGTAAACTCACTCAGCACTTTCTTTGCTACACTTAAAAGCATACAGTGCGAATGAAGCCAACCAATGCCCACCCGCATAATCTCCATCTGTAATTTTGGGTAAGGAAAAATTGAGATGCTCATCGGCAATGGCTCTGCAACTAGAGCAATCCTTGACACTATAGAGACACCAAGCTCTAGAAAAATTCAATCCATCCAAATGCACTAATTTTCCATCTGAGCGATCTAGTACCTCTGCAGGCTTCAAAGTCGATTTTCCGTCAAATAGCGCAGGTAAAAAAGCTTTGGACCATAGAGTAAACTCTTCTTTACTCAATACTTTCTGCATTAAGTCCATCTCTTGAAGGCAAGGCGATAGAAAGTCGTAACCACTTGGTTCCCAGGTTATAGGACAATCTTTGTCTGCTTTATACAGCCTTAAGGTGTGTTGCACTATGCTAGCTTCTAGCGCAGTATCTCCGACTGTCCGTGCATAATCTAGGGCAAACACCAACCCAAAGGCAGTATTGCTATGTTCCCCCACACGTATGGGATAGACCAGCTTAGGTAGGAAATCTTGATAAGCCTGCGCTATATGCTGTGATAGTGGCTTTAAGTTACTGTACCACTCCTTAGCTAGAGGATGGTCCCAAGTGTATAATTCTTCACTTAGCTTGAGAAGCCAAGCCCATCCGTAAGTCCTTTCAAAGGATTTGCTCTGTTTGTTTAGAGAGAAATAGTCTACTTCTTTTATGATGTTCTCTTTAGTGAGATTCTCCCCTAGCTTCATCATAATAGCTTCTTTATCCTTAAGATCTGGAAACTCTTTGAGAAGATAGATTAATGACCAATGTCCGTGCACAGCTGAGTGCCAGTCAAAGCAACCGTAAAAAGCTGGATGATGCTCAATGGGCATAGCCAAGTCTGACGCTTGGGCAATGACAACTCCAGATTTATATGGAAGCGGTTGTTGGATGCAATCTAAAGGTAGCTGTGCCAATCTATTGGCTTCTTCTAGTGTCAAATGGACTGTTGTCGAAAGTTTTTTGGATGCTTCTGGCATAGCTGATTGAATAGTTTTACTAGTGTCTTGGCAAGAATTGACAAGTAACATAATGGTTATCAATAGCTTATATATAGGAATTTTCATATGTGTTTAATGTAGATATATTGAGTCCTCTCAATATACAAATAAGGTGGAAGTCTGGATATGTAAAGGGTAGTGGGTGTGATACTTTCTGTATATGGACTATATGTGTAATGTGTAGGTTCGAGATAGAAAGGATTGTACTTAGATAAGTTTGATCAATGTTGTGGGGTAGGGCTCTCTCTTCATTTCAAGGCAAGGTTTATTCGTTTTATCTTGATTCATCTGTCTTTAATGTGATATGACGATGTAAATAATATCTAGTAGTGAAATTGCTGCAATTGATATTGCAGTTCACTCACTTCAAAGCAAGGTTTACTTGCTTTGATCTCGACAAGGTCGAGATCGTTCGTTCATCCTCTAATTCTGTAATCCTATGAATCCTAATTCAGACACTGGGGCGGGGAGATGGTCTTTATCTATATGAAGTTTGGTCTATGCCTCGGGGCGGGGCCCTTGGTTCCCTCCTTATTAAAGGTCCGTTTAGGACCTTTAATTTCTCGCAAAGCGAGAATCAGTCGGTCATATATTACGATTTGGAATAATGTTTGCATCCCAACATCTATGTATTAGAAAAATATTGAATATCAACTAGCTATAATCTCTAGATAATTGATAATCAGTGTGAAACACATAGAATAATTTCAAATATGTTGTTTCGGAGATACATAAAGCTTTTTTAAACAAACATTTTTAACGTAAGTACACAAAAATTTCTAATCATGGAAAATTATTTAACCACTAGCTTGAAGTCTACGACGACAGCGTTTTACCTGATGGTAATGCTCTGTATTAGTAGCGCAAGTCTGCTAGGTCAATCGGTTACTATTGATTCCCCTAATGCGGGAGCTGATGTAACTTATTGTGATTTAGAAGCCACCCAAGTGACTTTTATGGCCACAGCCAATGACGGTACAGGTAACACCACTGCTGTTTTATGGTCTTGGTCAGGTCCAAATGGATTTGCTTCCACTGATCCCAATCCTATGGAGACTTTTAACTCATCCACCCAATCTGGGACTTATGAAGTAGAGGTAACCTTCTTTGGAGGTACTACTGCAACTGATCAAATAGAGATCACAGTCACTGATGGGATTACTTTTGAATGTCCTGAAGATCCGATCAGGGTATTTGATGCTGATTGTATGCCTAATTTATTAGAGAACATAGCAGTCAGTGGTCTTGGTTGCGGAGGAACTTATACCTACGATCTTACATTGGATCCTGGTACCGCAGGCGAGCAACTCTCTACTGGAAATGCATTAACAGAAGCAGCCGGTATTGAATTGGATTATGATTTCGTTATACCTGGCGATCTGGGAGCTCACGAAGTTTTAGTTCAAGTACGACTTAACGGAGCAGCAGCAGCATCTTGTGTTGTTGATATCGAAGTCGTAGAGGGTTCAAGCAACGTTGCTTGTAACGATGCAATTAATGTAACAATGGATGAGGATTGCCAAGCGGTAATTTCTCCAGATATGGTATTAGAAGGCGATTTTTGTTATGATGCCTTTATGCTAGAAATAGATGGTGTTACACCAGGTAACACTGTAACTTTAGATGAACCAGGAACTTATGTAGTAACTGTATCATCTAACTCAGGTAACTGTTGGGGTACGATTGTCGCAGAAGATAAAACAGTACCACAAATAGTGTGTCCTACACAACCTGTTGCTGTAAGATGTTCAGTAGCTGATCAGATTGCTCCGGGTTCTGGAATTACAGATCAAAGAGTATTAGATGGCGCTATTGGTACAGTTCCGGCTAATGATACATTGAGAATTATGTATGATTTCTCAGGTAATGATGGAAGAATAAGCGCAATAGAATTAGATTTTCTTGCAACTATAGATTCAGTTCAGAACTTGGCGATCTATTTAGTAACGCCAGATCCTGATAACAATAATGGTTCGACTTCTACTGCAGATCGTACAATGATCAATATAGCAGATTTGAGTACTGTAGTGACGCCTTGTCCTTTTTCTAACCTAGATGTTAGTTTTAGAGACTTTGCAATAAATCCATATGCAGCACTTGGAGATTCATTGTTGAATTGTAGATCAGCAAATAATTTTGCACATCTAGGGGCATACCGTCCTTCAACTGCTTTTTCTAGTTTGAATGGTACACAGGTCGCTTTTGATAGTGATGTAGATGGAGATGACGATGACATGAACGGTACTTGGATATTGATGGTCGTTAACAGAGGATCAACACCTATTACAGATGTAACATCAACACTTAGATTTACTTTTGAGTCTGATGACCCTATCCTTGGCGGATCTGAATTTGCTGAGGTAACAGGTTGTGGAAACAATATAACTTTCTCATTCTCAGATGAGCAGATGAGTAGCGATTGTACTGACGATTTCTCTGAAATTATTATGAGAACTTGGACAGTAACAAACGAAGATTCAGGATTTTCTAATTCTTGTACGCAACAGATTAACATCAGAAGATGGAATCTAAATGAGATTATATTTCCAGAGAATCACGACGGATTGGCTTTTGCAGCATTGCCGTGTCAAGCACTTGTTAACAATCCAGGACAAGTTGGAGAAGATAACATTCCTTTGCCAGGATTGACTGGGATGCCAAGGGTTCCTTTTGGAGATTTGTGCGAAAATCTCAGATTTACATTCGAAGACGAGAAGATTGAGGTGTGTGGAGAGTATGGGATGAAAGTACTAAGAACTTGGACCGCTCTAGACTGGTGTAACTCTGAAATAAGAGAGCATACACAAGTAATAAAAGTAGATCAAAGATCTCCTATACAAACAACTTGCCCTCCTTTTGAAGCAGTATTTGTGACTGGATCTAGATGTACTGCTGAGGCAGAATTGGTTAAGCCTATTGCTGCACCAGGACCTAATTCTTGTGCATCTAACATTACTTATACAGTAGGTTATTTGTTTGATGATGATGATGATGCGCAGACAGTACCGCCGTCAAGTGACGAAGACTTCGAAAGAAATCTCAACATATTTGATGACAATGGAGATGGTCTTCCAGATAGAATTACCAACCTTCCTATCGGTAGGACTTGGGTAAGATATTTCTTTGAAGATGAGTGTGGTAACACAGGACAGATTACTAAAGAGATTGATGTTTTTGATGAGACTCAACCTAATCCAATTTGTATTGAGTTTACAGTAATTGCTCTTGATGAGTTTGGTTGTGCAACACTTCCTGCTTTGTCAATCGATAATAACTCATTCGATAACTGTGGTACTATTGTTTCTTACGAGATCGATGATCCACAATTGCCTGGAGGATTTGCACCGACACTAGAGTACTGTTGTACAAGTGATTGTGTAGATGGTATCAGAACTGTTAACTTAAGAGTAACTGATGACAGTGGTAACTCTAATACTTGTGAAGTAGAAGTAGAAATACAAAATAACTTTAATGCAGTTATAGTCAATAGACCTATTACATCAAGAGAGTTTGATTGTGCTCAAGGTAGCGTAGACTTATTCTCTTTCTTACAGGGTATGGAAGATCAATTTGAGATTACAAGTAATTGTAACAACTCTTATACATTTGATTTGACATTCGCTAACGGACAACCAGTTTTGCCAGGTGATATATTTGAGCCAGGTACTTGTGGAGGTGGCAACACTTCTGTCAAGTGGGAAATTACTGATAGATGTGGAAGACTTGTGGGAACACACAACCTTTCATTGAGCTTCAGCCAAAATCTTAATGGCTTTAACGTATCGAGATGGCCTAACGATGTAACTCTAAATAACTGTACTGTGGTGCCGGACCCTGAGAACCTACCGAGCTCGCAGAATGCAGATAATATTAGATTTACAACATCTAACTGTAACAGTGATGTAGCTATCACATTTAGTGATCAACTTTTCCCAGATGTAGATGACGCTTGTTTTAAAATACTTAGAACATGGACTGTTATCGACTGGTGTATTGTTAACAACAGTACTATCGATGCTGGAAGAAGAACACACGTTCAAGTAATTAGAGTAAATGATTCAACTGCACCTGTTATAACCAACCAAAATAACATAGTAGTACCTGCTGACGGAAATACTTGTAGCTTCTTCTTAACTGAAGCTGAGTTTCCAATTGATCTAGTTGTCACTGACAACTGTACGGCACCAGAAGATTTGATAATATCACTAGATATAGATGGTGTACCTGCGACAAGTTTATTTAACCGAACT
The DNA here is from genome assembly GCA_937969415.1 of uncultured Saprospiraceae bacterium. Lineage (GTDB taxonomy): Bacteria > Bacteroidota > Bacteroidia > Chitinophagales > Saprospiraceae > RFSX01. Next base: position 18,963 of record CALBWK010000120.1, read on the forward strand.
TACACAGGGACAACTGGAGTTACAATAACTGCAATGGATAATTGTGGCAATGTTAATACTGGATTTTTCCAGATCGTAGTTAGAGACGAGATACCACCAACACCTTACTGTAGAAGTTCAGTAACGACAACAGTAACTCCTGGAGGCTTTGCAGAGATATGGACTTCAGATTATGATCTAGGTGGAACAGATAACTGTGACACGAATGGTCTAGATGTAACATTTCAGAATGGATCTACATTTATGAGATTTGATTGTAATGAAATTATCAACGGTGTATCTCAGATATTCACAACAGAAGTGATCTATAGAGATGATGCAGGTAATACCAATTCTTGTTCAGTACAAGTACACGTACAGGATAATGAAGACTATTGCCCAGATATGACTGGAGGTTCTCTAGTAAGTGGAAACATCCACACAGAGTCATTCCAAATGGTAGAAGATGTAATGGTAGAACTTATGAATGGTAATGTCATGCAGACACAGATGCCTACAGAAGAAGATGGAGATTATGCTTTTGGAGATTTAGCTGCTGCTGCTTACCAAGTAGTACCACATAAAGATGATTCATTCATCAATGGAGTATCTACTTTGGACCTAGTGATGATTCAGAGACACATACTAGATGTAGAGAGATTTAACTCTCCATACAAAGCGATTGCTGCGGATGCAGATAACAGTGGATCAGTTAATGGTATTGACCTTGTAACTTTAAGAAAGTTAATCTTGGGTATCATTACAGAGTTGCCGTTTGATCAGAAGCCATGGAGATTCCCGACAGAAGATCAGCAATTTGCTGATGTGAACAAGCCATTCCCTTTTACAGAAGTGGTTAGTGCAGAGCTTAATGGAGAAAACCAGCAAACAGGTCAGAATTTCGTAGCCGTAAAGGTTGGGGATGTGAATGCTGATGCAATGGTTAACTTCAAGCAACAGCAGACAGTAGATAACAGATCTGGTCAGACACTTCACTTAGAAGTAGAAGATAAAGGTCTTGTACAAGGTACAATCGCTGACATAGATATCAAGTCAACTAATATGGAGGATATCGCTGGTTTCCAGACGACCTTCAGCTTCAACTCTGATGTGCTGCAGTTTGCAGGCATTACAGCGGATGGACTTGAAGTTTCTGAATCTAATGTCGGATTGACAAATGTAGATCAAGGTTACATTACATTGAGTTGGAATAACTTAGATGGTGTAACTGTAGAAGCCTTCAGAACTTTATTCACTTTGCACTTCGAAGTATTGGAGTCTGCTAATGTAAGTGAGCAATTGTTCTTGAGTTCTGTAATGACTAAGTCAGAAGCATACACTGGAGATTTCGAGACAATAAACTTGTCTATGGATTACAAAGGTGTGGACTTAACAGACTTCGTATTGCATCAGAATATACCGAATCCATTCTCAGATAACACTGAGGTTAGATTCAGTCTCCCTGAAGCATCAACTGTAACCTTTACAGTATTTGATGTCAATGGTAGAGTATTATTAAGAAATGCGAGCGATTACGAAGGAGGATCTCATACAATCTTATTAACTAAAGACGAATTGGCGTCTACAGGTGTTATGTACTACCAAATAGAAACGGTATTCGGAACAGCTAGTAGAAAAATGATTCAGATCAGATAGAAATAACTGACGAAACTTACGTGGAGCCGCACAGCCTTAGGGTTGTGCGGCTTTTCACGTTTAGGTAGTCTTGTTTGATTTTCAGTTTGCTCCAATTTGATGATGGCTAACCTTGATAGCTCTAAGATCTTGAAACCTTTCTTCTAGATTATTGTCTTTAATGCGTATGCCTCCAATTTTTATATATCTCGGTTTGACCTTTATGATTGCATCCCAACCTCTTACCATTTTTGACTTTACTGCAGAAAGTGATCTCTCTGCTTGGCGTATTATGGATGATGTTGTGATGGGTGGCCGCTCAGACAGCAACCTGCAGATTAATGAAAAAGGGCACGGTTGGTTTCACGGCTATGTCTCCCTAGAAAACAATGGCGGATTTGCCTCCACCCGCTACAACTTAGAAGAGACTCTGCAAGTAGAAGGCTACACCACTTGCAAAATCAGACTCAAAGCTGATGGCAAAAATTATCAATTTAGGACTAAAGAAAGCCAGTACGATCGCTACTCTTATATCTATACCTTTGAAACGACAGGGGAGTGGGAGACAGTTGAGATTCCATTGGCTGAGATGTATGCTTCTTTTAGAGGTCGCCGCCTAGATCGACCCAACTATCCTGCCCGCTACCTCGACCACTGCGCTATCCTCATCGCCAACAAAAAGAATGAATCTTTTGAGATGGAGATAGATAGGATATGGTTTGAGTAGAATCTCTTCATCTTAAGAAGGTGGGCGGCAAGAGACGAATGTTATAGCATTGCTATATCAAAAGTCTATTGTCAGAATTAGGATGAACGAATGTTACAGCTATGCTGTATCAAAAGTCCTAAACGGACTTTTGAAATGAGAGAATCTCTTCATCAGAAGAGGGTGGGCCAGCAAGAGACGATTGTTACATCTTTTGTATATCAAAAGTCTACTGTAAGAATTAGGATTTATAGCAATAGAAGATTTTAGGATTTTCATTACTTACTAAGAATTACCTCAGTTCAATTTGACTTGACCGTTGTTGGCAATCCCGAAAAGAAGAATGTTTGAGATCTATAGAACAAGATATCTCCGCAAGGTCGATTTCTATAACTTAAACAAGTAATCCTTGAGAATTTATCCTGCAATATGTGGGATGTACATTTTCTTGTTCTTAACACAGGAAAAAACCCTTGCCAGGAGCTTATTTCTGATAGAATTCAAAATCAACATTTTATTCTTTCCTTCTTTGACTTTACGTTCGCAGTATTTCTTCATTTCAT
>CALBWK010000121.1 GCA_937969415.1 uncultured Saprospiraceae bacterium
AATTGGTGGCCGCAAGGACCCCGTTCAGAATAATTTTCAATGCTAAGGTACATTCTCTTAGAGCCTTTTTCTCATTCATTCATCAAAATCTAAGAGTATGTCAAATGAAATTCTACAAATGCCCATCATCAATCAAAATGCTGCAGGTATTGATGTGGGCTCCAAGGAACACTTCGTGGCCATCGGTCAAGGCAAGGATCATGTCAGAAGGTTCGGTGTCTACACCCAAGATCTTAAAGCACTCACACAGTATCTCATCAAGAACAAGGTCACAACAGTCGCCATCGAATCCACAGGAGACTATTGGCAGAATCTATACACCGAACTCATCAATAATGACATTGATGTCTATCTCGTCAATGGCAAGTACACCAAAACAATGAACAAGAAAAAGACAGATGTCATTGATTGCCAGTGGATACAAAAACTGCACTCACTGGGATTGCTGCCAAGATGCTTCCTCCCGGACGAATCCACCGAGAAACTAAGAACACTTTGCAGACACAGATCAAATCTAATCGCTGCCAAAGCAAGTACTAGCAAGAGAATGCAGAAATACCTCAAACTCCTCAACTACAGACTTGACATCGTCGTCAGAGACATCACAGGACTCACAGGTCTCAAAATCATATCCGAAATCTGCAAAGGAAACACAAACCCTCAAGAGCTTGCAAAACACAGGCACTACAATTGCAGAAAATCCGAGGAGGAATTAGCCAAGGCTCTTGTCGGTAATAACAGGGAGGATTATCTGTTCAGCCTTGAACAGGAATATCTCCGACATCAGTTTCTCATCAGTCAACTTGAAGATTGTGACATCCGCATAGCACAGCTTCTCAATGTGTACTTGCAATCAAGAGATGACGTCACTGATGAATTGCCTTCGGAAAAATCACACAAGAGACTCAATAAGAACTCCATCAAGACAGTGGATCTTAATATCGTAGCTTACCAGTACTTTGGCGGCGTCGATCTACTTGACATTCCCGGCATCAGTCATGGCACGGTACTCAGCATTATGAGCGAGGTCGGGCCCGAAGGACTTGGCAGGTTTTCCACAGCCAAACACTTCACATCTTGGCTGAGATTGGCCCCAAACAATAAAATCAGTGGTGGAAAGACGATTAGCTCCAAAGTGCCAAAAGGAAGCAACAGGTTGAAAATAGCCTTCCGCAATGCTGCTTTCTCCATAGCAAGACTCAAAGACTCACCACTGAACAAATTCTACAGACGGATGTCCTTTAAGAAGGGAACAACCAAAGCCATCACGGCAACAGCACGTAAACTTGCAACCATAACATGGAACATAATAACCAAAAAGGTGCCTTACAAATCACAAGAAAAGTACCTGTTCCTGGATCAGAAAAGAAAGAAGATAGTTCGGATAAGAAAGAAGATAGCTAAATTCGGTATAGACCCCCAACGACTTAGGCATCTTCACAAGACCAGAATACAAGATGGTGTACGACAAAAGAACCTAGGTTTTTCAACAGCTTGGGTTAACGTTAGTTAGAATAGAGAATTAAAAATGAGCTTCGACATAAGAATACCATGTAACTGTCTAAAAAAAGGACTTATTAATTGGCCAGATTTCAAAGAGAAACTTGAAATAAGAGATGGTATGATAGATGTCAAAGGGGAATATGCAAGAGACTTAGAACTTGAAAAGAAATATGATTCATGGCAGTTCTGCGAACACGACCAAATCGTCTACGAAAAATCAATGGCTCAATCTATAATTGGTTGGAGAAAACATATTCAAGAAAATTACCCAAACAAATTCTCAAATTTTGAAAAGTTCATACCAACTTCTAATGATCTCAGTATTCACGATTATAATAAGCAACAAACAATTTTAGAAATTGAAGAGCTTAAGAAACTTGAAGATTACAAATACCACGAGAGATTAAATCAATTCATCAAACTACTCAATAAAGCAATTGAATTAGACCAAAATATATATTGGTAGCATGATTAAACCCTTGATAATATTAGATGTAGATCAAACCTTAATTTTTGCTACTAAAGAAAGATTAAATAAAGAACCTGATTTTATAGTTTTTGACTATAATGTTTACAAACGGCCTTCCTTAATTTACTTACACATTTTTTCCAGACAAGAAAATATAAAAACGGAAGGCCTTCACCGAATGGATACAAATAACGGATATCAATAACCGAACAAATGACGCTAACAATCTATGACAATCATAGACTACCGCTTATGTTAGGCACCCCTCCTCTACTTCCCGCTATTTCACAACTCCTAAGTATATAAAAAGAGGGGCAGCCTATACCGCCCCTCTGTTGTATTAATTTTTTGAAAGTCACTGAAGCTATAGCGACCTATTTACAAATCCATCCAAGGATCACTTGTTGTCGCTCTATACCTAAATCCCGGACGACCGTCTTGTCTATTGGTCCCATTATCTAAATAAATACGACCACCCGAAGGAACTTGGGATTGCATAGGCATCCTTGTTATACCAGATATGCCGACAGGGCCTTGAGGACATTGTGGTGTGTTGCCTGCAGGACCGGGATCACCTTGAGGACCTTGGGGACCTTGGATGCCTTGATCTGGGCCTGGATTGCCCGCTGGGCCTGCTGGGCCTGCTGGGCCTCCTCCTATTCCGGGTAATCCGGCAGGACCTTGAGGACCTTCATCTCCATCTTCTCCGGCAGGACCGGGATCACCTACTGGACCTATGGCACCATCTGGTCCTCTAGGGCCTTGGGGACCAATAGAACCTTGAGGACCTTGGGGACCAACAGCTCCAAAGGGTCCTTGAATTCCTGCTGGGCCTGATGGGCCAGCTGGACCGTCTGGACCCGGAATACCCGGAGTGGTAACACCTTCTAAGCCTTGCGGGCCTGCAGGGCCTTGTGGACCCATCGGACCCTGTGAACCTTGTATACCTTCTGGTCCTTCATTACCTACTAATCCTGAAAGTGAAACTTCAGCTAGTAAGGCATAAGGTACTGAAAGCAGCTCTGAGATATTGAGCAAATTAAAGGTTTGTCCTTGATCTAGACTCAACTCTACTTTCATAAAGTGTGGTACAGTCCACTCGATATCTTCGAATAGTCCAAGACTCGGCACACCACTACCTATTTCGAATTCTACGTGTCCCAAGGCAGTTGACGTTACGGTGTGATTCTCCTCATACAAAGGCTCCATAAGTGGTGTCTCTGGAATCAAACCTAAACGTACCTGAACCTCGGAATCAGTAACTAGTGTTCCGTTGTTATCAAAAACTAGCGCCTGAAAAGAGATGGCTTCCGGCAACTGGCCGAAGAGTAAAGTACTGCACAATAAGGCAGCAAATAATGAGCATATATGTTTCATAATAATGATTCTAATTTGTTAAATATCTATCCACTGCGTTCCATCAAAATATCTGAATCCCGCTAAACCATCAGCACGATTGGTGCCATCATCGAGATATAGATTCTCTCCATTGAAACTAGGATTGGGTGGCGACGATCTTAAGCTTAGCTGTGATATCCAAGAAGCACCAACTGGACCTTGGATACAAACACCTGGGGCACCCGGGGGACCTGTAGGGCCTTTGGGGCCAGGATCACCTTGAGGGCCACCTGGTAGCCCTGGAGGTCCAGGAGGACCTTGTGGGCCTGCAATATTAGAGGGAGGACCCGGAGGACCTTGAGGGCCTTGAATACCTGGCAATCCATCAGGGCCCTTCGGTCCCTGAATACCGACAAGACCTTTTCCGCCACTTGGGCCTGCTGGTCCAAAATCACCTTGAGGACCTTCTCGTCCATCAGGGCCTTGTCCTCCATTTGCTCCAGGAGGACCTGGGGGACCTTGTGGGCCGGGATCACCTTGCTCTCCTTGTTGGCCTGGGCAAGCTGGAGGTGGATCACCTTGATCACCGATAGGACCAGGAGGACCCTCGGGACCAGCGGGACCTACCAAACCCTCAGGGCCTTGAGGACCGTCTCTGCCTACCGGCACATTATCCGAAGAGTTAACCACATATGCATACGGCACGGCGTATAATAAATCGTCTACTTCTATGTCGAAATTGCCATCAGCATCGACATCTATTTCAACTTTTATCGCTACAGAAGGACCAGTCCAATCAATAGAAGTAAAATCCCCTTGAATAATATTGCCTCTCCCTACATCCACAGCAAAATGCCCTATACTCGTAGTCGTTACTTGATGTGACTCACTATACATTACAGCATCCATCGCATCAAGAATCTCAAATCTTAGGTCTATATTTTGGTTCCTGATAACGCTTCCACTTTCGTCTTCAGCGATGCCTTGATAATTAAAAGCATCCGGCACTTGCGCAAAAGTCAAGGTCAGTATAAGGCTCAATATTATCGTGAAATGAAATTTTTTCATGTTATTCTGTTTGATGATTTTTTAAAACAAGTCAATCCAATTAGTCCCATCATAGTATCTGAATCCAATCTTTCCATCTCCTCTATTGGCACCGCTATCTAGATAGATTGTATGCAGCGCCGGATTGTTAGGTGGTGATGTGAACAACTGTTGAGAGCCTACGCCTGGAGGACCTATAGGCGCAACGACTAGTGTGCCAGCAGGGCCAGCAGGACCAGCAGGACCAGCAGGACCTCGAGGGCCTTTGGGACCATTAGGATCCCCATTGGGGCCTTGTGGGCCTCTTGGGCCAACTTCTCCCATCTCTGGGCCTTGAGGACCTTCGGGACCTTGTGGACCTTGTGGGCCTTGTCGACCAAAAGGACCAGGTACACCTTGTGGACCATCAGGACCTTGAAGTCCAATATCGCCTAGAGGACCTGGAGGGCCTGGAATGCCTTGCTCTCCTTGCGGGCCTGAAGGACCTTGAGGTCCAGCGGGACCTAAAGGGCCTGGTGGGCCTTTTTGGCCACGTGGACCGACAGGACCCTTTGGACCTTGTGGACCTTTAGGACCTTTGACACCTTCTGGACCTGGAGGTCCTTCTATTCCAGTTGCACCACGAGGGCCTGCATTGCCATCTGGTCCAAAGAGCGCTAGACGTGCATGTTGTGCTGTAGGTACAGACAGAAACTCTGTCGTACCGATATCTATATAATCTGAACCACCCTCAGGATCCAATTGGACATTGAGATAATGGGCATCAGCTTGCCATTGTACATCAGACCAGGCACCTAACACAGCCGTCCCCTCACCAATTATGGCCACAAATAGACCATTCTCATCAGTCATAAGGGTATGACTTTCTTGGTATACATCAGTTGCAGCACCTGCCCTAACTGTGAGCAATAAGGCAATCTGACTGTCCGTACTTACCTCCCCTGCTCTATCAAAAGCAACACCTTGGTATCTTATGCCATTCTGAGCGGCAAGAAATAAGGGTAGGAAAGTGAGTAGTAATACATATATTTTCTTCATTGTCTATTGATTTAATTTTTGAACCTTAACCACTTTAGATTTTCTATTTGCAGACTGGAGTTGCAGAAAATAACTTCCGATTGTGACATCTTGGAAATCAATAGTTGTACTTAATTCTGTTAGAGTGGCAGAACTGACCAACCTGCCTAATTGGTCTAGGAGAAGATACTTGGTTGGGCTAGTAGGCAGTTCCAAAAGCTCTATGTTGAGATACTGATCAACAGGATTGGGATAGACTTCTAAGTCAAAATCTATAGTCTCCTCAGTGGCTACAGTTTTGCCTATTAATGTGACTTGCAGAAACCCTTGAGCAATCATATTCCCGTCTTCCTCTATTTCTGTATTGAGTGATTCCCCAACTGTGACATACATAGATCCTTCGCTACCCATCAGAGAAGCACCATAAGAAGAAATAACATAGGACCTCAAATCCTGAGCATCGACTTCAGATAAGGCTATGCAGGAGCAAAAGAAGAGTATAATATACTTCGTCATTTTATAATGTTTTAGTTGCTAATTAATGTTGAAAAGATACAAAAGGTCACTGCTCTTTACACATTATCAGATCAATTTCCATTGTCGTCTAACCGTGTACATATGCTAAACAAAGAGCATATTAGCGTATTCCCTTCCTAAATACCATCTTATAATCTATATAAGTGAAGCTTTAACACTATTAGCTAGTAACAAAAGAAGAGGCTGAGTCAAAAACCCAGCCTCTTCTTATGAGACAATTGTTACTAATTCTTATTTCAACCTATAAGCTCAAATCGAATACAGTTATTATTATCTGACATCGCCTATACGCAAGACCTCTACTTTCAATTCGCCACTAGCATTATAATCAGCTGTAGTGAAATCATAAGTACTAAAGTCTGCTTGAATGTCTAGTGGATCTAATTCTGGAATCACCGTATTGGCATCAACAACATGTAAAACAGGATCATAAGTTGTTATGCCTAGTATAACGGATCTCATAGCAACCATATCGTAAGTAGATACCGCCCCGTCCTGATCAAAGTCTGCTTTGTACACCTGCAAAGGATTATCAAAGCCTATGTAAAGCCCCGCCTGAATCGTTACAAGATCAAGTGTAGAAATATTTAGAAGACCATCTGTGCCATTATCTACTGCTTCAAGTGTATATGTAGATCCATCAACAACCTGAGGCGTATCAAAAGTGCAAGGATTGGATTCTAAAAGCACTGTACCATCTACAGTAAGATCAAATCCATTACAAGTTGTATCAACTGTCGTAATAAAGTTAGGACTTTGTGCAAACACCATAGTCGACAACAAAACTCCTGAGATAATTAATAATATATTTTTCATAATGATGATTTTAAAAATTTAATGGAATAATTAGGCCACCACTCAACTGAATAGCGTGGCTCTTTCTTTGAATAAAATAATCAGATCTATATCTGCCCTTAAGATCTTGCAGATAATTAACGCCAACCTTAAGCTGTCCGAAATCGGCTAGCCTTCTTGTAATATTTGTTTCTAGTATAAGTCTATCTGATCCTTTCTGATCTAATCTACCATCTACGTCCGTACTCAAATCATAAACCTGCTCTGCTTGATCTTGTAATATACCTCTGTAGTCAGACCACAAGTTATAAGCATATCCAACCCCCAATTGATAACCCCATTTCTCTGTTACTTCTTTATTGTACTTGAGAGAGATAGGCAACAACAATTGTTGTGTACGTTGGTATCTCAAATGCGTAATCTTCTGAGTCTCCAAAAACTGTCTATCTAACATAGAAAATTGTCTCTCAGTCACTTCTGCAACTTCACTACTATTGACTTGCGTCAAGTACATTAGACCTAAGCCAACTGACCAATTGTGTAACAAATTATATTGCACACCTATCTGAGAAGACAAGGATTCTAAGTCAGTTTCTAAGCGCTCTCTTAGGTTTACAATTTCGTTTCCACCCGTACCATTTACCTTGTATAAAGACGTTGTTTTTCCAGCAGATACACCCCAGTCAAAAGCCCACTTTGAGATGCGCAAATCAAAATGCTCCTTATGAAAACCAAAATTTAATTCCAATATTCTGTCAGAAAAAGACAATCCAAAATTTCTCTTTGGCAATATTGACAAATTAGTAATCTGCTCAACAAGATTATTTGTTGCTAACAATACACTTTCATCAATACCGCTTATAGGCGAGTCAACAGGTGTATGGTCTTTTTGTACTTGAGAACTTAAAACTATCGTCTTCTCGCTGCCAGTATACTTGTAAGGCTCAGCATTATTGATGACAACTGATTTCTCATTCTGACCAACCGTATGAGCCAAAGTTTGATCTGAATCAACAGTATTTGCACCAGTTGCTAAGACTCTATTATTATCTTGTGTTTCTACATCTGAAATAATAGTGTCACCTTTTTGTACTTCTATGCTAGCTACTTCTAGCTGTATGTGCTCTTTATTTAAGGTAGCACTTGTAGAAGTATTACTGTTAGTGTCTAGCTTAGAATAGGCCAATACACATACACTGCCGAGTACAACCAATCCAATCAAAACAAATAAATAATTATTGTCTCGAGATGGACTAGGCAATTCCTTTTCAATATTAGCCCACATAGCCGATTCATCCACACTAGGTGTATAGGATTCGAACTTTGCTCTGAGCTTATTGTCGTAGTTATCGTAATTCATTTTTGTTAAGCTTGATTAAGTTGCAAATAGCGTGCTCTCAAAATGTCTCTTGCCTTGGTGAGATGCACTCTAGAAGTCGACACAGAAATATCTAACATCTTTGCTATCTCACTATGCTTGTATTGTTCTAGTACAAATAATTTGAATACCATTCGACTCGCTGCAGGAATCTTGTCCAATTCATTTAGAATTTCCTCACAACTCATCTTATCCAATATTTGAGCTTGATGATCGTAAGTACTTTGCGTGTAGTCCAACTCTAGAGTCTTTACTTTCTGAGTATTGGCTCTCCACACTTTTCTAATCAGAATGGTTTTCATCCAAGTAGTCAATTGACTCTTTCTATCATCATAACCCTTTAATCCCTTAAAGACATCTACCCAAGTCTCTTGTACAATTCCTTTGGCTTGATCCTTATCATTAAGATAAGTGCAGGCAGATTTATACAGAGTATTGTTATAGAGAGAGAACAACTCTCTCTGAGCTTTCCTGTCGCCGCTAAGGCAGGCATTGATAATATCTTTGTCTCTTGGATTCAAATTACTGGCGTACTGATCTTATCTTTCTCTTGTCACAATAAAGTCACCTGAAAAAGCACCTTCAGAAAAACTTCCAACAATAAAGCCGCCTATATCGTCATATCTTGTAATGGTAATCGTCGCTTGATCGACTAGTCCTTGTTGTGCTCCTGTACTTTCTATTGGAGATAAAATGTTACCCGAAAAAGTTCCTTCTCCAAAACCTTTGAATCCTATGTAGGTTACAGTATTCGAGTTATTACTTTCCTTGATGATCAATAAAGTCTCGGCAGCGGTCTGATAGGCACTCACTTCTTCTGTTACTAACTGACCCATAGATGATTCTATAGTGACCAACTCTGTCAGCAATACACCACAAGCTGATATATCTGTTTGATAATCATTTTGTCCAGTCACTAAGATTACCTCAGTCTCTCCTGACTCTAATTCTGCGGTGTCTATAGCTCTCAGTGTTCCCTCTGCCGCAGACACACTACAATTAATTAGGTTAATCTCATATGCGCCATTATCAAGATTAAAATCATAAAATGTCTGATCGTCAATAGTCAAACTTACTACACCGTTATCTGTAAGTGCATCGCCGCCACAATCTACAGCTTGACCTGTAAAGCTAAGGCTTGCATAAGACGGTAGTGTCACGGTTATAACTTGCGTCGTCACATCCGTAAATGATCCTACAAATGGGCCGATCGCTTCTGTATGGATAACTTCATTGCAGATATCTCTCAATTCTAAATCAAGATTCTCTCCTACCGGCACCCATCCGCAATACTGATTCTGAGGATTACAAAAATTAAATGCAGCATCTATAGAAAGGCACGCTGTCAAGTTTTCAATAGGGTCTCCATTCTGATCCACTATATCTAGACAGAGTTGTGTAAGACCATATGGTACATCACAACTCTGTCTAGATATAGTGTGGCACTTGTGCAGTGTATAGACCATTACTTTTTTCTGCTTGGCCTTCTTCTACCCAAATACCACTGGTCTCATCAAAATGCCAAAGCGGTATCGTTTGTGGAGCAGCACTTTCTAGACCTCCTAAGGGAAAACTAAGCTCTGCAAGACTTCCTTCTTTGAGTTGTAGAGGACGGCCAGTCCCATCTGTCATCTCGACA
>CALBWK010000122.1 GCA_937969415.1 uncultured Saprospiraceae bacterium
TCCATCATATATATTTTCTAGCTTGGCAAGCAATCGGATTTCACTTGGATTGCTGATATTGATTACCAAAAGATGTATAGCATTATCTGCGTAGAGAATCTCACCCTGAGTCGTATAGCTCACTATACCTGGGATGTCCCAAAAGTGAACCATCGAAGGCTGTACAGGATCCGTATTATCCAGAACATAAACACCTTGATACTTTTCCATCGCCAATAGATAGTCGCCGTAGAAGGAGAAGTCCGTTGGAGTATCAAGTGTCCTTGGATCTTGCGTTGAAATCAAGTCCAGGCTTTCTGTGGGCAGGTAAAGAGGTCTGAGGCCCTGAACGAAATCAGGCGGTTCAAACTCGGGGCACTCACAAGCAGCCAAGAATAGAACTATACATATGTAGAATAGATGTCGCATAAAGATGAGAGGTTTAAGTTGCTCTATATTATCAAAGACGGCAGTTTCATCCATAGCGTTGGGTTGCAGCCACGTATATATGAACATAACCAATAAGCACATCAACCCACACAGACGATAGCGCTGCAATATTGAAACAAGATGAGTATCTTTGGTCTTCGACACCTCAGATTGAGAATCCCCTACATGTAGTACGCATATACTTAGAGTTTTACCGCTCTGAGATTCACGAAAATTATAGTAATTATGAAAGGAATAGTCTTCGTAGGCTTTTTTGAGTTAGTTGAAAAAGAGTTTGGTTATGAGATGGTAGACAAACTCATAGAGTCCTGCAATCTAGAATCTAAAGGGATATATACCTCTGTAGGCACCTACAGCCACAATGAAATGGTACAACTTGTGACCAAGCTTTCTGAGTATTCGGGCATTGAAGTCCCAGCTCTACTTAAGACCTATGGCCAATATTTTGGTAAAGCGCATCTCAGAAAATATAAAATGTTCTATGAACAGGCAAAAGACACTTTTAGCTTCTTAGAATCTATACACAATCACATTCATGTAGAGGTCAAGAAGCTGTATCCAGAAGCTGAGCTTCCACACTTTGATAGCAAGAGAGTCTCAGACTCTGAACTAGAACTTGTCTATACTTCAGTAAGGAAAATGAGTGACTTTGCCAAAGGTCTTATTGAGGATACTGCACTCTATTATGGAGAAGAAGTTGAGATAAGCCAAAAGAATATAGAAGAAGATGGAAGTAAAGTTCTTTTCACTATCACCAAGTTATAATGACTGAAGAGCTCCTCCTCAAGAAAATAGAAAGGCTTCAACAAGCCCGCAAGGCTGCAGAATCAATCCTAGAGTCAAAATCATTAGAACTTTGGGAATCAAAACAGCTGCTAGAATCTAAGGTGCAAGAGCGCACGCTAGAACTAAAACAAGAAAAAGAAAAAGCAGAAGCAGCACAGAAAGCCGAAAAACTTTTTCTTGCCAATATGAGTCACGAAATAAGGACACCCTTAAATGCAATCGTAGGGATGATTCATCTTCTTAAAGAAACCACCTTAGATGTAAAACAAACTCAGTATGTAGACATACTGAAGAGCTCCGCTATTATTCTTCAAAACCTCATATCAGATATTCTAGATTTTTCTAAAATAGATGCCGGCAAGATTGAGGCCATCAGCGAACAAGTCAACATTACAACCCTCGTTGAAGAACTTGTTAAAATATTTGAACCAACTGCCAGAAACAAAGGTGTACAACTAGAGTTGGTTATGGATAACAACATAGAACCCATTCTTTTTATTGATCCTAAACTTACACATCAAGTGCTTATCAATCTCCTCGGCAATGCGCTAAAGTTTACCGATAGCGGGAAAGTAACTCTCTCATTAAAGCTAATTTCCAAAGAAGATAATCATCAAAGTATTCGGTTTTCAGTTATTGATACAGGCATAGGCATAGCAGCAGATAAACTCCAGTCCATCTTTCAGGATTTCACCCAAGCCGAAAGTAATACTGCCAGAATTTACGGCGGCACAGGTCTTGGTCTTTCTATTTCAAAAAAAATAGTAGACATCCTGGGAGGACAACTCTCAGTAGATAGTGAAGAAAACCGAGGTAGTAATTTTAATTTCACTTTAAAGCTGAAAACAACAAAGAAGAAAAAAGAATCCACTTCTTCTACTTCACAAATTTTTTCTCACAGTCCAGATCTGACGGTACTTATAGTCGAGGACAATCCTATGAATCAAGTCTACTTAGAAACACTATTGGAACAATGGACTATAAATTTTGAGATAGCCAACAATGGCCTCGAGGCACTTGAGTGGGTCAAAAAAAGAAAATTCGATCTTATACTCATGGATTGTCAAATGCCGGTTATGGATGGTTATGAGGCGACAAAGACCATAAGACTTGACGACAAAGAAACCCCTATCGTCGCGCTTACCGCTAGCTCGATGAGAGAAGACAAGGAAGCTGCTTTATCTCAAGGCTTTTCAGATTTTATGACGAAGCCATACACTCCAGAACAACTCAAAGAAGTGCTGCTTAAATATGACAAATAGTCAACAGTCTACCTGAAAAGTTACAAGCACTCCAAATATATCATATCTCCAGATCGTAGGCTTAGACCTTATATATAAATAGGACGATATCGGCTTGGCGACTTGCGCCATATCATTAGGTGTTGACATCCATACAGTAAACCGTAACTTTATAGTTAGTTAGGATTACAGCCTGCTCTATCAGGTCATAACAAAAGAGAGTAGCATACAATTAGAATTAGCAAAATGAGTAGAAAGGAAGAACACATCAGTAATGAACATATTGATAGGCTACCAAGACATTTAAAACAATTCATCAAGCCACAGAATTATAATGACTACACGCCTATCAACCAAGCGGTATGGAGATATGTTATGAGAAGGCTTGTGCATCATCTATCTAAGGTCGCCCACTCCTCCTACCTTAATGGTCTCCAACAGACAGGTGTAGGCATTGATTCCATTCCCAATATGTATGGAATGAATCGTATCCTAAAAAAAATAGGTTGGGCAGCAGTGGCAGTTGACGGCTTTATTCCGCCTAATGCCTTTATGGAATTCCAAGCCTATAAAGTTCTAGTGATCGCTTCTGACATAAGACAATTAGAAAATATAGAATATACGCCAGCCCCCGACATTATTCACGAGTCTGCAGGTCATGCACCTATAATCGCTAATCCAGACTATGCAGAATACCTTAGAAGGCTCGGAGAAGTGGGTGCAAAGGCGATTCTCTCCAAGCATGATATGGAAGTCTACGAAGCTGTAAGGAAACTATCTATACTCAAAGAAGCAGAGGGTATCGAGCAATCCGAAATAGATGCAGCTGAAGAAAGTGTTGCCAAACTACAAAACAAAGAAGTAGAATTATCTGAAATGGCTCAGATCCGAAACCTACAGTGGTGGTCTGTCGAGTATGGGCTTATAGGCTCATTGGAAGATCCAAAAATATATGGTGCAGGGTTACTCTCCTCTATCGGAGAAAGCACTTCCTGTCTAGAGAGCGCTGTGGATAAAATACCTTATTCAATCGCAGCTGCGCAAAAAGAATTTGATGTAACGCAACCTCAGCCTCAGCTATATGTCACTCCAGATTTTGCATTTTTAATGCAAGTTCTTGAAGAATTTTCTAACACCTTAAGTCTAAGGAAAGGAGGCAGCAAAGGCTTACAAAAACTTATTACCTGCAACATGGTAGGGAGTATCGAGCTTAACACCGGTCTACAAGTATCCGGAAAGTTCTCTCGAGCTATCCTCAACGAAGACAATGAGGTCATATTCTTCCAAGTAAACGGTCCGACAGCCTTAGCATTTAGAGAAAAAGAACTCATAGGTCACGGTATAGACACTCACCAAAACGGCTTTAGCTCACCACTAGGCAAACTCAAAAATATCAATCTAGCTATAGAAGATATGGGTCCCATAGACTTAAAAGCTTATAACTTTTACGACGGAAAGTGGCTGTCATTCGAATTTGAAAGTGGCGTAAAAGTAGAAGGCATGAATGTAACTGGAATTAGAAACATCTATGGCAAACTTATGCTTATACAACTTAAAGACTGTACCGTTACTTATAAAGATGAAATTCTTTTCTCTCCAGAAAATGGACTCTACAATATGGCACTAGGCAAAGACATCACTTCTGCGTTTGCAGGTGCCGCGGACAGCAATTCATTTCCTAACTTGTACAGTGAGTCTAATACAAAAACTATTAAGCAAGTATCAACCCCGTCGAGTCACCCCCTAGATGAACAATACAGCAATCTTAGAGAGTACAGAAATAAAGACTTAAATGATCCAGTCTTTTTGAAAGATATGTATCACAAAATAAAATCGGATTATCCAAACGAATGGCTACTATTTTTAGAAATACTAGAAGTGTCAGAAGATAAAGAACTTTCCGATGCTCTTGTAGATCACCTAGAAAAACTGGCGACATCCGAACCGAAATTAAATTCACTCATCACGGATGGCATGAAACTACTGTCCCTTCCAGCGACTACCCTTCATTGAAGTCTTACATAAGCCAAGTGTCTATATGTACCTACTAAAATTATAATGAAACTATATAATGAAATTGCAAAATATCGTCTCTATTGATCTAGTCATAGAAGTCCCTCCCTCGAAGGTTTGGCATATTATAACCAGCAAGGAGTACGCAAAAGAACTAGGTGTCATCTTTGACAAAAATGCTTTTGTAGACTCTGATTGGCAACTGGGCTCTAAAGTGCATTTCAAATACGAACCAAATAAAATCGTCTCTACGGGTACAATTACCAAGCTCGTTGTAGAAGAACTGATACAAGTCGATTATGATTTTAGCGAGTTCGATTATGAAGAAAGATATTCATTAAAAGAAAACAACGGTGTCTCTACCTTGTCTATTTATGCAGGAGAATATACTGCCGACTTCGAAGCCCAAAAAGTTGTCTGGAACAACTGGCTACATAAAGTGAAAGAACTCGCAGAAAAATAATTATACAACTCCAACATAAATAAATACCAATGGAAGTCACTGCCGAGAAAGACAAAATTATAGCGGATATGATTTTTGGAGATATGTATCCTTATTTGCTTAAGAAAGTAGAGAAGAAAGGCAGAACTGAAGAAGAACTCCTCCAGGTCATAGAATGGCTTACAGGCTTTGACAAAAAACAATTGGATAAGCTCACAGCAGAAAAGGTGACGTACAAAACTTTTTTTGAGAGAGCCACCATACATCCCAATGCCCACATGATCAAAGGTGTTATCTGTGGCTACCGTGTAGAGGACATTACCTTTGAGACAACTAAAAAAGCCAGACAATTAGACAAACTTGTCGATGAACTTGCCAAAGGTCGAAAGATGGAAAAAATTCTAAGGGAAGAGAAGACTTAGTTAACTATCAGATAATAGATAGTTAGAGAAGAGATAATAGATGTCCGTCTCTGATATAGGTTACATTTTACCTAACTATTTACCAGATGAAAAAGGTAAAACGACTAAGGAACCTGTGATTTAAAGATGGATAGACAACTTCAGTAGCGAACATAAAAAAAAGACCCAAACTCTTTAGTCAGGTCTTTTTTAATCCATTTTTTCATTATCTATCTGCCTATAAGACAGATTCTTTGCATTGTTACCCCTATGTAGAGGTAGTTTTATTTTACTTTTTTTTGTAAGCCTACCTATTTATCCCTGGATCTCGCTCCAGAAACTCCTCATATAGCAAGGTATGGCGGCTTTCCATAGGGATTTTCCAACCATTGATAAATAGATGCTGTATCTGCGTCCGTGTCTCAAAAGGGTCTCCATTCGAGACAAAAAGATTGGCCACTTTGCCCTTTTCGAGGCTTCCGTACTTGTCTGCCACCCCAAAAATCTCCGCTGGTGCCAGTGTTATCGCCTTAAAAGCCTCCTCCCAGCCCATTCCATACGTCGCTGCAAAGCCAGCATTGTAAGGTAGATTCCGCACATTTTCCGTCTCATTGGTTCTGATGGCTACCTTGATGCCGGCCTTCTGCATCTGCCCAGCATTGCTGTAGCCCACATCATACTTGTCAGAAGATCGAGAAGGATTATCGAGAATAGGCCCCGTAATCACAGGCACTTCGTACTTCTTAAGACTATCTAGGACTCTATAGCCCTCTGCAGCCCCTGTAAGGACATACTTGATTTCTTGCTTGTTGGCCCAAGCTAGTGCTGCGAGGATATCCCCCTTCTTGTTGGCTTCTATCATCAGGGGCATCTCACCTTCGATGACAGGTAAGAGCGCTGCCATCTGTGGATTGTACTTATCCTTTTTACCCAGCTTGGCATAGATCTGACAGCTTTTCCAGAATTTATTGAGCTTCTTCAATGCCTTCTCAGAGTCCTTTTTGATGTCTTCAGCCGAGCGCCTATCCCATCGTCCGCGCTTACCAGTAGATGGAAATCTCAGCACAGGAGCTTTGAAGTCTGCATACATCTGCTCAGGTGTGTACCCGTGCAAGTTTATGAGTGCCGCCTTACCTGGGAAAAGCCCCCTACCCGGCACTGAAAGTACTGTCGTCACTCCATTGACCCGTGTCACTGGAATATTGACAGAGCTCGGATTAATTGCTGTAAGTGCCTCCATATGAGGTGTATAAGTGCCTATCTCACTATGATCTTGTGTGAGAGAAACAGCACTAATTTCCGCAAGACCTAATTTAGTGCCAGAGTCTATCATCCCTGGGTATATTTCCAATCCACTGCAATCGACTACCTTGGCATCTGGTGCAGACAGACCAGAGCCTATCTCGGCAATCATCCCGTTTTTGATTAGCAGATCTGCACCCATCATCCCTTTATCGTGATCATAGACTTGCCCGCCTGTCAGAAGAAAAGTTCCACCTTCTGCTTTTTCTACCATCTGCGCAGAGAGACTCCCTATAAGTAACAAGGAAAAGAGCAGTGCGCTATATCGTATCATCTTATTCATATCCTTACGCATTAATGTTTGTGAGAAAAATGTCCTTGCACATCTTGCAAGCAACTGTCATCATGATTGTGCTCCGATTTTTCCATAAAAGTGGGAACAGCCTCTTCAGGATCAATATCTAACCGCATATCTGACGGATCCTCGTTGATATCAAATCGGACGACACCATCCACTATTGTGTACTGCGGAACGGCATAGATGGATAAAGGATGTTTAGAAAAAACAACGACGTCTCCGTCTTTTCCTTTTTCCAATGAACCTACCCTATCATCTATCCCCAGTTGTATCGCAGGATTAATCGTAATCAATTTCAGTGCATCATTGTCTGAGAGGCCACCATACTTTTGGGACTTGGCTGCTTCGTGATAGAGATGACGGATCAGCTCTCGTGAATCTGAATTAATAGAAGTCACTACACCGTTCTTAGCAAGGATAGCTGCATTATAAGCTGTAGAATAGTAGACCTCAAACTTATAAGCCCACCAATCAGAAAAAACGGATGCGTGAGCGCCAAAGGCTGCCAACTCAGGTGCCACCTTAAAACCTTCGTTGACGTGCTGGAAACAGATCTTATTGACACCATAGTCTTCAAGAACATTCATCAACATCAATATTTCGTCAGCTCTATAAGAGTGACAATGGATGATGATGTCTCCAGATATGATATCTGCCATAGTTTGCTTTTGCAGACTATACTCTGGTGGTGTTTTTGTTTTTCCTGAAGCAAAATCTTTCCAAGCTGCTGCGTAGGCTTTCCCTTCTTCAAAAGAATTTCTAAACACTTGTTCCATACCCATACGCGTGGCCGGCACTATTGATTGTCCCTCGCCATGTACCCGCATAGGATTCTCTCCGAGGGCAAACTTGATAGTCCTCGGTGCATCTTTCATCCGTAATTCTTCAGGGTCCATTACTCCCCATCTGTGCTTGATGGTTTCGCACTGACCACCTATGGCATTGGCTGAGCCGTGCATAGCGTGTGAGATGGTAACGCCTCCTGCAAGAGATCTATAAATATTGACATCAAAT
Source organism: uncultured Saprospiraceae bacterium (assembly GCA_937969415.1). Lineage (GTDB taxonomy): Bacteria > Bacteroidota > Bacteroidia > Chitinophagales > Saprospiraceae > RFSX01. Next base: position 7,927 of record CALBWK010000122.1, read on the forward strand.
GGATTGAGTGCATCTCCTACCCACACCTGCGCGGTAACTGGATCTGTTGCTTCATTGACAGCATCTATAGCAATATGAGAGTGGGCATCAATAATACCTGGCATCACATACATTCCTTCGGCATCGATAACCTTGACATCAGAACCCACAGAAAGTCCGGCCCCAATAGAGCTGATCTTACCGTTTTTGATAAGGAGATCGGTATCTTCCTTGACTCCATCTGTAATGGTAAGGAGTGTAGCGTTCTTGATAAGAACAGATCCACTTTCCTGAGCAGCCACTGTCAGTAAGATCCCCAGGACAAATAATAGAGTTATTATATTTTTTTGCATTGTCTTAGTGTTTGTGGTTGTGATCGTGATGATGGTGGTGCTCCGGAGAAGACGACTTAGATCCCGAGATAGGCATAGAACCCATTTCATCTATAGAGACTGTCCCAGAAAAGCTATCTCCATTAAAATCTAATTCCATAGTTGCGGGTACTTCTACACCAGGACCCATCCCTACATCTATAACAAATGTGATGGATTCATCACCCAAAGTAATGTCTCTTCCTTCACTTGGATCGTCAGGATCATCATCACTTGTGACGATTATAGATAAATCTTCAGAACCTTTAATGGTGACCGATCCGCCCATAGGGCCCACAGGTGTCTCAACTTCATAAGCCCAGGTTCCTGCCAAGTTGGCCTTGAAATCACTACTCGCCTCTCCACCATCTTTTTTCTTTTTCTTTTTGACTTCAAACTCTGTCATAGAGCCTTCTACAAAAAGCATTTTTATGTTAGACTCCTTATCAAAATAAGGTGCATCTGACACAAAGAGATTGGCGAGCTTTCCTCTTTCTAGCGTACCTACTTCCTTCTCCACACCAAGTATGCGAGCAGGGTTAGTCGTGAGGGCCGCAAGAGCAGCCTCTTTCGTCAATCCACTTTTCATCATTCGACCTAGTGTCTTCTTTATATCTTCTGGCTTCCCTTCTAAAAATGAAAAAGCAAATGGTATTCCTGCCTTTTCAAAAGCGGCCGCCTGTCCGACATACTCCTCGAAGGATTTTTTTTGACGAGCTTCCATCGCTTCCACTTCTGGATCTTTAGGTTTTTCTTTCTTATCTGCTTTGGGCTTTTTCTTCTCATCCATTTTCTCCTTAGCCTCGTCTTTCATTTGTTCGGCGTCGCCCATAGCTTTTTTCTCAGCGTCTGATTTCTTTGCGTCTTTTTTGTCAGTTTTTTTATCGCCTTTTTTACTGTCTTTATCTTTCTTTTCTTTTGGCAATTTAGTAGACAACAACACAGTTACTTGTTCTTTTTTTAATCTCTCCGCTAGCGACCAACCTTGTTGTACTTCTGCAACGACAAGATTATAGCCCAGCTCTTTCTTGAGTGCAAGTGCCTTGTGTAAGTCTTTTACTTTGTTGGTCAGTACCACCATAGGAAGCTGCTTCTTGGTCACTGGAATCAATGACTCTAGAGCGGCATCTTTCTTGGCTCTCTTAGACTGTGGTGTCCTTGCGGAGATGTCTTGGTGTTGGCTCAGTGTAGCAGCTTGATTGTAGAGGTCTCTCCACTTGGCCATCACACCGATGATTGTCGACGGATAGAATCCTCTAGTTCCTTTCATTTGCATAAACTGAGAGACACTTTCGATAAGGACCATATCTTGATTAGACTCTCCATCAAACACCACGACACTACCCTGCCCAGGCAGCAAAGTACCACGAGGGACCACCTGTGCCATTGCAAAGCCGTTGGACTTCATCTTTTTGATCGATTCATTAGAGGGGTCCACCATTTCAAAAGCTTTTTTCTCAGGCGTGATGCCGACGACGCTGTTGGGTGGATAGCCTTGAAACTTCACCTTAGGACGTTCTTTTTTACTCTCTTCTTTGGCGATACCCGCGTGAGATAGGCCAGCGATAAAAGCAGGATAAACGTAAGCAGAGTCCCCTTCGATAACGTAAGCATCGGCTGGTGCTGTCATAGTTCGAGATATCTGGCTTATCCTGCCATCCTTGATAAGGATATCTCCTAGACCAAAACTGTCTTGTGGACTCGTCTGGATATGGACATCATTAATAAAATAGGTGTTGGTGACCTCTGGAAAGACATCATAGTCTATCTGTGCGGCCACTTGGAGAGTCCATAGGGCTAGACAGAGGTGCAGAGCGGTTTTTTTCATAGTCTATTCTTGTAGCGTCAAATTAGGAAGAAAAATTGCAGAATTAATGAGCCGAGCCGCTTTTTAAAACCTAGTTATAGACAATCGTCGCATTGGCGTATTCTCCACTATTATGTCAGCAACCATACAGCCTTGCCCTCACAGACCTATCTTCCTAATAACCCAAGACATACATATTACGCTATATCGTAATTTGTATATTTGTAGTATGTCTAAGTCTAAGAAAACAAAGAAAAACCTGTCGTCAACAAAAGGCGACAACTCGACTCCTCAGACAAGCTCCCCGAAGAAGTCCCCCCTACTTGACGCCAAATGGCACAAGATTTTGATTTTTGCATTAGCCTTTGGACTTTATGCCAATACGCTAGGGCACGGCTATGCTCAAGATGATGCCATTGTGATCTACGATAATATGTTTACCCAAGAGGGGATCTCTGGGTTCCCTGGTATATTGAGCAAGGATACCTTTTATGGCTTCTTTAAGGAAGCAGGTAAGGCCAATCTCGTAGCGGGAGGGCGATATAGACCCTTTACACAATTGATGTTTGCCCTAGAATGGCAACTTTTTGGCAAGAGTCCCTTTGTCGGTCACCTTATCAATGTGCTTCTTTATGGCCTATTGGGTATCATCCTCTACAATCTGTTACAGCTCCTACTCAGAGGTCCTAATCGACAAGGACAAAAAGAAAAAGGGCTGAGTATGCTCATATTATTAACGACCCTATTCTTTGTCGCCCACCCGATACACACGGAAGCTGTCGCCAACATCAAGGGTAGAGATGAGATTATGACTATGATGGGGGCCTTACTCGCTTTCTGGACTTCTCTTAAGTACTACCACACTAAGCAGAAAAAATGGCTCCTTCTGACCATCCTCTGGTTCTTTATGGGGCTGATGAGTAAGGAAAATGCGATCACTTTTTTAGCTGTGATTCCATTGGGGTATCTCCTGTTTAAGCGACAAGCAATTGCTAAGAGCCTCAGCCATCTAGTACCCTTTGTAGTCAGTACTGTTGCTTTCTTGGCCATACGTTTTTCTGTCTTGGGCGCAGACTTTGGTAGTAAGTCTATGGAACTAATGAACAATCCCTTTATCAAGTGGACAGGATCAACTTGGGTGCCTTTCTCTGGTGGAGAAAAATTAGCGACTATCTTATTTTCCTTAGGCAAATATATCGGCCTGATGGTCTTTCCACACCCCTTATCCCATGATTACTACCCGAGAGCTGTAGAGATCATGCAGATGGGCAACTGGCAAGTTATCGGTAGTCTCATCTTATATCTCGCAATGCTCGGCGCAGCATTCTACTTTTGGAAAAAAGATAAGGTCATCACTTTTGGGCTCTTATATTATTTTATTACCCTGTCTATCGTTTCCAACATTGTATTCCCTATCGGTACTTGTATGAGTGAGCGATTTTTATTTATGCCCTCTCTCGGTCTTCTACTAGTTGTTGCTCGACTGATGACCAAGTATATAAAAAACACAAAGGTGCTCTGGGGCATAGCAGGCGTATTGCTCCTATTAATGAGCCTCAAGACGGTTACTCGAAATATGGTTTGGAAAAATGACCACGTCCTCTTCACTACAGATGTCAAGACCAATCCGCGATCTGCCAAACTCCTCAATGCAGCAGGCGGCACCTTGACTACATCGGCATCAAAACTAGCTGATGGCACGAAGAAAACGGAGATGCTTAATGAAGCCATTGGCTATCTCAATGAGGCGATAAATGTACATCCTACTTATCGCAATGCTTTTCTCTTACTCGGCAATGCACATTATTATAACAAAAACTATGATGCGTCTATCGAGAAATTAGATCAAGTTCTTACTCTCTATCCCGACTTTAAGGATGCACAGAAAAATCTCCCGATAATATTAAGAGACGCTGGCAAGTACTATGGTCAGCAGCAACAAAATATCGGCAAAAGTGAGAATCTCTTATTGCGATCTAAACAATTAAATCCCAATGACCAAGAAACCATTAGACTGTTAGGCATAGTTAATGGCATCAAAGGTGACTTGCCTAAGGCGTTAAAATATTTCCAAGATGTCTTAGCGATGGACCCCAATAATGCTTCAACTTACGTTAATATAGGGACGACTTATCAGAATATGGGCGACAAAATAAAAGCCAGAGAGTATTATGACAAGGCCGTCGCTCTAGATCCTCAAGCACTAAATATTCTTGCCCCCAAAAATTGAAAATGAATACACCATTAAAATATATTCTAGTTCTTTTCTGCGCCATTAATTTTTCTGCACAAGCGCAAGAGCGCCTAGACGATCCAGCACTCACCTTTGCTAAAGACAAACTGTCCTCTATGAGTCTAGAGGAAAAGGTTGGGCAACTATTTATGATCAGAGCCCACTCGGACAAGGGACCAGATCACATTAAAAGCGTAGAAGAGCAAATCAAAAAATATAAAGTTGGCGGCCTATGTTTTTTTCAAGGCACACCCACCAAGCAAGCCGAACTTACCAACAAGTATCAGAGACTCTCAGACACTCCACTGATGGTGGCCATAGATGCCGAATGGGGACTAGGTATGCGGCACTTGGATGACGCCATCTCTTTCCCTAAGCAACTGACACTAGGTGCTATCGATGATAATACCCTAATCTATGAAATGGGGAAGACCATCGCTGGACATCTGCAGAGAATCGGCGTCCACGTCAACTTTGCACCCGTCGTCGATGTCAATAACAATCCAGCCAATCCCGTCATACACAACAGATCTTTTGGAGAGAACACCTTTAATGTCGCTACAAAATCCTACGCCTACGCTAAAGGACTTCAGGATGCAGGTGTACTCGCATGTATGAAACACTTTCCGGGTCACGGAGATACAGATGTAGACTCTCATTATGATCTGCCACTGATCAATCACAATAGGACACGTCTAGACAGCATAGAAATGATGCCTTTCCGGGTCTTGTCCCAACTCGGTATCAAAAGTGTTATGACAGCCCACTTGGCTATACCTGCCTTAGACGATAGTCCTAACAGACCGACGTCGCTTTCTCGTAAGGTGGTAACAGAATTACTACAAGATAAGCTACACTTCGATGGATTAATATTTACCGATGGACTAGAGATGCACGGTGTGGCTAAGCACTTTAAGCCAGGCGATATGGAGATGGAAGCCATAAAAGCTGGCAACGATATTATGCTACTCCCCATAGATATAGAAGCTGCTGTAGAGCAAATCGTAGCCGCTGTAAAATCTGGAGAACTGGGCCTAGAAGTTATAGAACAAAAAGCCTTAAAAATTCTCAAAAATAAATACGAATTACAACTTACAGGCAAGCCTTACATCAAAGATGTTTCGAGAATTAAATACGAAGTCAATGACCAACGATCAAAAACACTTAAAAAGAAACTCTACGAAAAAGCACTCACACTTGTAAAAGACGACAACAAACAAATTCCTATAAATGACCTAGGCTCTATCGCGAGTCTTAGCCTAGGCAGTAACTCTCCAACAGTTTTCCAAAAGACGTTACAAGAATTCGGCATTACAAAACACATACATACCGAAAAAAACATCTCCGCTGAGCAGAAAAGATCTGTGTTAAAACAATTGGCCACTTACGACAAAGTCATTATCAGCCTACACGATATGTCAATCTACGCGAGCAAAGAATTTGGCATTACCAAGTCGATGTTTGACCTGATCTATGAACTCAACAGTAGACAAAAGGTCATACTCATCAATAACGGTAGTCCTTATGCGCTAAATTATTTCAGTGCCTTACCGACAATTGTCCAAGCCTACGAGGAAGATGACTTGATGGAAGAGGTGACTGCCCAATCTATATTAGGTGTCAATGCGATCACCGGCAAACTACCCGTCACTGCACACCCACAATTTCCTGTGGGCACTAACATAAAACGATCTAGTCTTAACAGATTAGGATATGCACGACCAGAAGAAGTCCTTATCGATTCCGAAAAACTCCTAGCTATAGACACCATCGTCCAAGAGATGCTCGACAAAAAAGCAGCGCCCGGCTGTCAAATTTTAGCAGCACGTAAAGGCAAAATATTTTACAACAAAGCCTTCGGTTATCATACTGACAAACGCAAGAAAAAAGTGACGATAGACGACATATATGATGTCGCTTCTATTACCAAAACGCTGGCGACGACTATCTCCCTTATGAGACTCTATGATCAAGGCCAACTCAATATCCACCACCCACTAGATCATTACTTGCCAGAACTAGACACAACCAACAAGGGTGATCTGATCATAGAAGATGTCCTCGCTCACCACTCAGGACTACCCGGATGGATACCCTTCTATGAAGACTCTATGGACAAAGAAGCCAAAAAACCTACTCGTCTAGAAAAATATTATCGAGAAACCAAAAGCGATAGCTTCCCGCTCAAGGTCACTGATGAATTATATCTCCGAAAAGACTTTAGAGACACCATCTATAGACAGATCTACAATTGTGACCTGAGAGAAACACGAGACTACCGCTACAGCGATCTAGGTTTCTATCTGTTTCAAAAAATTATAGAAAAATCTGTAGGCCAATCGCTAGACGCCTATACGGAACAAGAATTTTATAAGCCTTTGGGACTCACGAAAACGTTATTTAATCCGCTCAGAAAATATAGCAAAGATCAGATCACACCATCAGAAGACGACAACTATTTTAGAAATCAAGTCGTACATGGGCACGTACACGATATGGGTGCAGCGATGCTGGGCGGCGTAGCAGGGCATGCAGGTCTCTTTTCCAATGCTAGCGAGCTAGCTGTCCTGATGCAAATGCTACTCAATGGTGGTTCTTATGCAGACAAGCGCTACATCGCTCCGCAGACGGTAAAGAAATTTACCCATAGATATGGTCGGTCGACACGGAGAGGATTAGGTTTTGATATGAAAGAGCTGAATCCTGATAAAACAGAAAATATGTGTGAGGAGGCTTCGGATCTGACTTTTGGGCATCTGGGCTTTACTGGAATATCTGTGTATGCAGACCCGAAGTATGACTTGATCTACATATTTTTATCCAATAGGACTTACCCTACGATGAATAACAGAGTCTTTTCAAGAAAAAACTACAGACCGAGGGTCCAATCCGTCTTCTATAAGGCGATGATGGACACTGACCTCAACTAGATGCCTGCACTGACACGAGACATAGCGAGACGATATCTCTTTGGAAAAAAGTCCACCAACTCCATCAACATCATTACGGGGATATCCATCTTTGGTATCTCTATAGGCACTGCAGCCCTGATACTTATTCTTAGTGTCTTCAACGGGTTTGAGAGTTTGCTTTCTGGAATGTTCAATGCCTTTAACCCTGACATCAAAGTCATCCCTGCCGAAGGCAAGTACTTTACCATAGAAGATGACCAACTGCTTGCGCTTAAGGCTATCCCTGGTGTCACAGCGGTAGCCAAAACCATAGAAGAAATTGCACTGTTTGAATACAAGGGTGTACAAGAGCTAGGCAAAATCAAAGGTATCGATGAGACCTTTCTCGATGTAACACCACTCGACACCCTGCTCGTGAGTGGTCAATATCGACAGTCAGCCAATGGCAAGCCCTTAAAATATGGCTATGTGGGTCTCGGTATTAAGAACAAACTCGGCATCAATATCAATGACAAACTGAGCTCGCTGACCATCTATATGCCAAGTAAAAGCAAAAAGATGCTCGGCGCCAAAGAGTTCAACTCACAGACCGTCTACCCAGCTGGTGTCTTCTCAGTCAAAAGTGACAGTGATTATCAGTATGTCTTGACCTCTACTCAAGTCGTAGAACAACTCCTCGAACAACCTAAGCAAAGCTCTGCTCTAGAAATAAAAGCATCCGTTAAAGATGAAAAGGCAATAATCGCCAAAATCGCAACCATTCTAGGTCCAGAGGTGACTATCAAGAATCGCTATCAGCAAGATGAATCCTTCCTCAAGGTAATGCAGATAGAGAAGTGGATCAGCTTCCTCATTACGGGTCTGACTATGCTCTTAATCGCCTTTAACCTCTTAGGAGCACTCTGGATGATTGTCTTAGACAAGCAGAAAGACATTTCTGTCCTGAAGGCATTAGGATTCAATAATGCAGACGTCAAGACCTTATTTACAAATCTGGGTTTGCTCATTACTGCTATAGGCATCTTGATAGGTTTTGTCTTGGCCCTCACATTCTACTTTTTGCAGAAGGAATATGGCTTGATAGGGGTGCCTCAGGGCTTTATGATGGACTCCTACCCTGTGCAGCTGCGGCTTACGGATTTCTTCATCGTCACGTTTGTTGTCTTTGTTATCGGTTGGCTGGCTTCTCTAATTCCGGCCAATAAAGCCGCGCACAGCCTCAGTTTCTTGAGGGTTAAGTAAAAATTATACGCTTTTCAGCACATCTGTTAAAATTGGCAAGGTATTGGCATATACCTCATTGTTCAGATTATTGGAGAGGAATACTTAGCGATAAGTTCTTCTTCAGGCCGGTTCGTAGGGGGAAAACTAGGACCGGCTTTTTTATGCCCCTATGTGAAAGGTTTCGAAAGGTTCAAGGGTTTAAAGGGTCAAGGGTCTAAAGGGTCAAGGGTTTAAAGGTCTAAAGGTTTAAAGGTCTAGAGGTTGGGGCTTGTTAATCTGTTAGGTGATAGAAAGTCCTTCTTCATCCAAACACAAGAATCATCACAAGCGTCTTATTTAAAAAAAGCTTATGAGATCTTTAGTGACAACTATTACTGTTCTACTCACACTATTCTTGCTGAGTTGTGGTACAGATTCTGAAAACAACTTGCTCTGCGAAGGTGCTGACCCTGACAAAATCAATATAAGAGTCATGAACATCAGCTCCTTCGAAGTACAAGATCTGAATTACAATAACGTCCAAACATTTAGCTCCATACAACCTGGGGAAACCACTGAATATATGCAACTCGAAAATGCTGCTGATGTACCCAATACAATTGCGATGACTATCGGTGGCCAAGAGTTTGGGTATTTTCTAATTGACAACTTAGGGCTCACACAACTGAATCAAGGCTGTTATACTTATTTATTGTATGCCTTTGAATATGGAGAGGGCAATATCTATGTTAATGGAAGAGTCTATGATAACGCCAATCTTGTAGATTTTAATCCTGATATACAAGACTGTCCAGAACTAGAAAATACAGACTGTAATACAGAAGCAAATAGCATCAGCATAAGGGTAAAAAATTCTTCTGCCTTCGATATGTGTAATATGGCTATAGATATGACGCCAACAGAGGAGGCCATCTATGGAGACTTGGCCTCAGGAGAGACTTCTTGTTATATTCCCTTTACTTCTGCTAAGCGGTATCCTTTTCGTTGCACATTTAAGCTAGGAGACGAGGATTATCTTATCGAGAATCCGCTCTACTTTGCCAATCTGGATGATCTAGAAGCCGGCTTATATACTTACAACACATATACAATCAGACTTCAGGACAGATTTGGTGATATTCAACTGAGTATGGATTGATAGTCACAAGGGTGTTTTAGAATATCTATATTGGACCTTATTAATTCTAGATAGCTTAAACATCTACTATCAGCATCTTAATCGATTCTCTACGCCAACAACTACAACAAGAGCTCCCCGGCTGGGCAGGCCAGAGCAAGATGACCTCTCTAGGTTATGATATGCATCGTACCCCTGCAGAAGATGCCAAGCGTGCTGCAGTGATGCTTCTTCTGTATGATGATCCTCAAGAAGGTCTCTGCACCATCTTCATCAAGAGACCACAGAGAAATCCACACGACAAGCATAGCGGGCAGGTGAGCTTTGCTGGTGGGCAGGTAGATCCCGAAGATGTTTCTCTGAAGGATACGGCACTTAGAGAGACAGAAGAAGAGCTGGGCATCCCCAGACAGCAGATAGAAGTGCTGGGTGCCTTGAGTCCCATCTATGTTTTTGTAAGCAATTTCAATGTATGGCCATTTGTCGGCTATCTCAAAGGGCAGCCTAGCTACAAGATCCAAGAATCGGAAGTGGCCTACCCCATCGAAGTCTCTATCGACTCGCTTATCTCACAGATGCCACCACAACGCAAGGACCTCAAAGTCGGCAACAACTCTCTCAAAAATGTCCCTTATATGGATGTGAAGGGCGATACCCTTTGGGGTGCCACTGCTATGATGACGAGTGAGTTTTTGGATGTGTATGAAGCGTGTAATTTTTCGGAGTAAGTCTTAGGCGGCAGTTACATCGATGCAAAACACTCACTCCACACCCACCTTAACAAACTGATCAGACTTAAGCCTGACTCCCCCATCCCATACCTCGTAGACATATAACCCTGTAGGTATATCTGCCAAATCAACCATAGTGGCCACACCTTGAAGAGGGACTGTCTTGATAAGATGGCCAGCTCTGTCATAGACGATGAGACGAGGTGCTGCTGGCAAGTAATTATGGATGGCAACTCTTACGTCTGTCTCTACAGGATTAGGAAAAAAGGATATCCTCCGCTCCCCTTCTGTCTCCTCCAGTGACGTGATGCCGAGATACAAGGTATCGCAACTCACATCTGTACTATGCGCATTGCTTACCGTCTGACAGACTCTATACTCTCCATCCTCCACATATCTGTGGGAGGGATAACGTTCTGTACTGCTCTGCCCATCACCGAAATCC
>CALBWK010000123.1 GCA_937969415.1 uncultured Saprospiraceae bacterium
GTCTCTAAGGTTGAGGTTTCGCTTATGTCTGTTGTTACAGTGCCTGTGCATCCATTGCTATCCACTACCGTAACCGAATAGGTGCCGTCGCTATTGACTATAAGTTCTGCTCCCGTGGAATTGTCAGACCATGTCTGACTCGTAAAGATGGCATTAAGTCCAAGCGTCAGAGTGCTGCCTTCGCAGATGGTTGTACCTCCAGTTAGTTGTGGTTCGAGCTCATTAGCCACAATGACATTTGCTAGAGCTGTTGCTGTGCAGCCAGAGTTGTCAGTTACAGTAACTGTATAGGTGCCGGTGGTAGTAACTTGTATGGATTGTAAGTTACTGCCATTATCCCAGCGAATGGTCGTATAGTTTTGGTCTAGAGCGAGAGTACCGATATCTCCCTCGCAAAAGTTGAGGTCTCCACTTATAGTAGGAGATAGTTCAGGATTCTCTGTGACTACTGCACTTGTCATCCCAGTACAACCATTTTGATCTGTCACTTGAAGTGTGTAAGAGCCACTTTCTTGGACAATAAGCTGCGGTTCAGTGCTGCCATTGTCCCACAGATACTCATCAAATGTTTCTGTTGTAGTAAGTGTAATGCTTTCTCCAAAACAAAAATCTTGTGCACCCAATAGTATAGGTGTGGGGAAATCCAAAGCAGTTACCATAAGGCTAGCGCTATTGGAACACTCATTATTATCTGTCACCGTTACGGAATATAAGCCTGCTTGTGTAACCAAAAGGCTTTCGTTCTCTGTCAGGTCACTCCAGAGGTAAGTGGTGTGATTTTCTAAGGTAGAAAGGGTAGTCGCTGCTCCTTCGCAAATTTCTTGATCTCCTACGAAAGTAATTGTAGGAGATAAGTTTAATGCTATTGTTTTTGAAGCTATGGAGGTGCATCCATTAGCATCTGTGGTTGTTACGGCATAGGTTCCTGGCTCTGAAATTATTCTGTTGGCATCTGTACTACTATCTTCCCAAATGACTTGTACAGGACCGCCGCTAACGGAAAGCTCAAGAAGGGAATTTTCGCAGATGACTTCTTCACCGATAATATTGACAACTGAGACATCAAAGGTGTCTATTGTAAAAGTTGATTCCTTAAAACAGGCATCGTTAGTGGTTGCAATCACACTGTAATCACCTGGCTCTGTTATAATTATACTGCCAGTGCTCTCGCCCGTGCTCCACAAAAACGTCTCGTAGTCATCTGCATTATCTACACCGATGTTATTAGGACTATCTGGACAAAAAGTCAGGTTGCCAAATTGCTGGATATCTGGAACAGTTAGGAATCTAAGATTGATATTGACTGTGGTGTCACAACTATTAATTCCTGGCTTGATGAATTGGCCAGTTGGGTTGCTGATATCATAAATAGTACCATTGAGTAGTAGGTTGGATTCAGGACAAAGTGGTCCCGTAATTTCTTCTTCGATGTCACCGGTAAACTCTAAAGTGAGCTCATAATTAAATGAGATACAACTCCCTACATCAATAGTTCCTGTAGGTTGTGTAAAGTCGAAACTGAAGTTGGCCTCACCAAAGTTGGAGTCGAAGAAGGCATTGTAGCCCCCACATTCAGAATTAAGGAAATTGCTACTTTTCTCGTAAATCCGTACAGTGAAGACGGCTTCTGTGTCTTCTATAGGCTGTGGTCCTAAACAGAATAAGTTGGAGTAGTTTCCTGCAGAACAAGAATTAGGATTTCCAGTATCGGTAAAGTCGATTACAAAGTTTTGAGCCGGACCAGTTACTTGGTTTAAGTTGCCGAGATGCATAATATAGAGCTGGGAACCGTCTGGATTGAGTATTTCTAATACAGGGTCTAAACCACCTGAGTCTCCAAAGGGGCACCCGTTAGCAAAATTAAGAGTAGAGATAATTACCCTTGCTTTGTGCTGACAATCTGATTGTCCAGAAGTGAAGATAGGCATTAGAGTCAAGCACACTAAAATCTTAATTAGTAGTCTCATATCAGGTGCTTTACTGTACAGTAAGGTCTTAGGAACTTAAGTGTGCCCATCTGCTTAGGCATTCATTTACTTCTTGGTCGGAAGCACTGTTTTCTTTCTAAGAGTATTGTCTTTTTTACTGAGAGTAGCATTGGATTTACTGATTCCATTTGCCTTAATGACATATTCGTTTTGAGCGAGAAGCGCCAATAATTCTTCTTGTTTAATCAGTTCCGTATTGTATCTAAATGCCCAAGCATTAAGTGTTTTACTGGTGATAGAAATGGCTTCCATTTCATACTCCGAAAAATCAGCAGCTAGTTCCTCAGCGGTATAATCTGGCTGTAAGTCTACAATAACCTTTCCTATGTTAGGTTTCACTTGTTCTTTATCTTCTTTCTTAGTCGCATTGGTCAGGCCATCTTTAGTCTTACAACTTGTCACAGCTAGAGCAGCAATTAAGGATACAAACAGGATCTTCTTCATTTTCATCATCATTCTTAGTTGTGCAAATTTAATTAATCGGTAGTATTCCATAGTCATATCCACCCTTTATTGACTGTAGATAACAGTCGCCAGTTTCCTTAAGAATGGCATCTATAGATCTATAGCTATGACTTAGTAACTCTTTAGATTTCTCATTGCTGTAGGAGCTAGCTCTAGCGGAGGATTTGAGGTTTTCTTTAGTCACCAATCTAGGTTGACCTAAGAGTTTGGCCCTTATAAAGTCTAAGGCCGTGAGTGTATTGATTAGTAGGCCGCTCAGTTTGATAGTAGGGCTTTTCTTATCCAACGCTTCTGCCACTGTAGTCAGTATGCTTTTATAGGTCAGATTTTGGCTAGAAGCGATAATACGTTCTCCAGATATGTCTGAGATCAGTGCCTTATAGAGAATTTCTGCGACATCCCTTACATCTACTACACCTGTACTGCCTGTAGGGTAGAAGGGGTTATATCCAGATACCCGCTTGTATATAGCTGGTGTCCCTTTAGTCCAGTGACCAGCCCCCATTATCAAGGATGGATTAATGATAACAGTGTCGAGACCTTCTGCCTGCCCGCGCCATACTTCCTGCTCTGCAAGATGCTTCGAGATTCCATAGAAAGTGTGTTCTAGGCCGTCAGACCATTCTATCTTTTCATCTATAACCTTTTCGGTTTGTGTATATCTACCTAGAGCAGCTATGGAACTAACATAAACCAATTTCTTCGTTCCATACATTAAAGCTAGGTTGACTATGTCTCTTGTGGCTTCGATGTTGTACTTGATCAGATTTGGTTTGTCTTTTGGGTCAAATGAGACCAGCGCGGCACAATGGACAATCCCGTCCATTCCGTCTATAGAAGCTTCCATATCTACATAATCACAGATGTCATGGGTGTGCCAGTGGATTTTATCTTGGATATCATCTACCATTTTTAGTGAGCTGCTCTTGCGCATAATGGCGTGGACCTCTAGTCCAGCATTAAGTAGTACTCTTGCCGTATATGAACCGAGGAAGCCCGTAGCTCCTGTGAGTAAGATCTTATGCATCGGCACAGGTGTATAAGGCTCCTCCTATCACATTGGCAGAGGCACCGGTTGCTGATGAGATAAAATTTGGCTGTCCTAGATATCGGAGATAAGCAGCATAGGCTATAAGTATAGCTTCTTTGTTGTCTATCAGATTTTTCTCAGGTATGACAATGGACACTTCCTTAGAGGCTAAGTGCATATTGAGTCGATCCATAAGGAATGAATTATAGGCTCCCCCTCCTGTTACTAGTAATCGGCGTTGAGGTTCTAATTGGGCACTCGCTATGACTTCGGAAATGTATTCCACTATAGTCCTAAGCTTATCTTCCGTGGAAAGTTCAAAGCGATTATTTATTTCTGTAATCAAGTTTCTACTATGCCCATTGTCAAGGGACTTTGGGGGCTTCTGACTGAGGTAAGGATCATTAAGTAGAAACTGCATTAATGCTTCAGCGGTATTTCCTGATTGGGCTTTTTGGCCTTTGTCATCATAGGCATAACCGAGTTCTTGAGCATAATAGTTGAGCAACTGATTGCAAGGACAGAGGTCATAAGCGATCTGTCCATACGTATAAGTAGATAGATTGGCTATTCCGCCAAGGTTGAGATAATAATCATAACCGCCAAACAAGTCTTTATCTGCCAGTATAGCCATAGGGGCACCTTGACCGCCGAGTGCCATATCCTGATTTCTAAAGTCGCAGACTACAGAACACCGACATAATTCTGCAAGCATACCTCCATTGAGGAGTTGCCAGCTTCTTGATAATCTTGGTTGATGCCATAGAGTATGACCGTGGACGCCTATCAATTGGGCTTCTAGATTGTTGGTTTCTATAAATGTATTAATACCCTCAGACAGGAATTGTGTAAAGAGGTGTTCTGTTTCCATCAATTCTTCAACTGATTGAGAATGGGCTGTGGAAAGCCGATTCTTGAGTTTTTCAGAGAATTGGAGCGAGTGTGCTTGGACGAGTTTCCATTGTATGGGCTGACCTGATAAGTTGACTAGTGCAATATCTACACCGTCTAGCGAACTTCCTGACATCACACCTAGGACAAGCATCTTATAATTTTTATAGCAAAAGAACGAAAACTCTAGCCATGTATAGCTGTTTAGTAGCCTAATGCTTTTATCTTAACTTTAAGTAAAAAAAAAGATGGCGGAAACAGTTTTTTGGGAGGGGTCCAAGGCTTATGTGTGTGATTTGCAGTTGGCACAAGCCTTTCATATGTCACGTGTATTAGGTATGCCATTGCTGATAGAAGGAGAGCCAGGTACTGGAAAAACTGAACTACCCATCCAATATGCTAAGGACCGAGGACTAGAACTATTTGTCTATCCTACAGGATCTAAGAGTAACGTAGAGCAATTTGTAGCACGATTTGATCATGTCAAATACCTCAGAGACTCTCAGATAGAAATTCTCAATGCTCAACGTGCAGAAAAAGGCTTAGATACAAAGTTGTCTACTGGGGGCCGGAACTCAGTAGAACTCAGCGATTATGTGATTAAGGGCCCAGCTGCTCAAGCTTACAGCCAACCACACTCCGTACTCTTAATAGATGAAATAGATAAGGCACCGAGAGAATTTCCTAATGATCTGCTCTATGCCTTGAGCCACAGAAAATTTGTAATGCCAGAGTCTGGGGAGATAATAGAAATATCTGAGCAGGATATGCCAGCCATTGTTATCACTTCCAACCGAGAGCAGGAGTTGCCTACGGCTTTCAAGGGCAGATGTATCTATCACTATATCCATTTTCCGGAGCCAGAAATGATGCGGCAGATAGTAGCTAAACACCATCCACAGATAGATAATAAGATTGTAGATGTAGCCAGTGATATCTTCTACCACTTACGTAACCTCGGCCTCGAAAGAGCACCTACAACAAGAGAATTACTCAATTGGCTCAAATACGCTAAGCAGTTTGCTACAGAAGAAGCGATAGAGAAAATTCAGAAACTAGAAGGGATAGGTGCACTTATAAAAACACAATCTGATCTAGAGAAAGTTCAGAAATTAATACTTCAGAATCCTGATGATTTTCAGAAAAGAAGCCTAGCTAATTAGATTATATGTTTGAGACATTACCCGCTACTCTAAGGTCTTATGGACTGGCAGCTGATGTCAGAACTTTACTCCTGTTACAGAAAGCGATAGCAAGAGATTTAGTCAAGACCTTAGGAGATCTGTTTCTCGTTCTGAAAGGTATTGTTGTAACGGATCCCAAGTTGTTAGGGCCATTTACAAAAGCATATTATGCCTACTTTCTCAATATAGATATCGAGAATGGTGAGCAACTCGATGACGCTATAGAACGGTCGGAAACTTTCAGAGCTTGGCGGGAGGATTATCATACACGCAGGCCAGATGAGGGGGAATTGTCTATGGAAGAAATGATTTCTAAATTTCTGGATGAGGTGCATCTCACAAGTTATGATATTAAGAAAGTATTGTCAGGAAAAGAAATATGGGATAAGGACGATCCTGATAAGCTAGATGACGATGGAAGTTCTGATGGTGAAGAAGGAAGAGCGAGGCCCTTAGATCGGATGGCAGATTACTCGGACTTGTCTCTGGAGGAACTGTTAGAACGAATGGAGAAAGTCTTGCAACAACAAAATCGCAAACATTCTGGCGGCTCACATTGGTTGGGTACAGGTGGCATCTCTCCTTATGGTCACGGTGGAGCTGCGAAGGGGGGTGTAAGAGTAGGCGGTAGTGGTGGTGGTAAGATGGCTAGACGAGTGTTAGGGGATAAGAATTTTTTTCCAGTGGATATGGATAAGATCATCAATGATGATAATGTCGATGCTGCACTGGCTAGTCTCAAGGGCATTACAGAAGCCTCAGCACACGATAGGCTAGATGTGCCTGGTACTATTCAGGAAGGATTGAAGAGAGGAGGTCTTTTCCTTCCAGAGATGAAGAGCATAGAACAGCAGAAGTTGCAGATTCTTCTTTTTATCGACAATGGTGGCTACTCGATGGCACCCTATGTGATGTTAGTACGGGAGCTCTTCAAAAAAATGAAAACCAGATTTGCACATGATCTCGAGACCTACTACTTCCATAATACAATTTATGATAGAGTGTTTTCTGATGCGCGGCGTTCTAAGCCTGTATTTATTGAAAAAATACTGGCTAAGAATCCTGACTATAGGGTTTTTATAATTGGAGATGCGTCGATGGCACCTTACGAACTCAATAAGTTATCATTGAGAACATACAAAAAAATTAAGGACAAATTCAAAACTGTCGCTTGGCTAAATCCTGAGCCTCGCCGATACTGGATCCACACTTTTACGATAAATATCATTAATCGAATGTTGGAAATGTACCCATTAACACCAAGGGGCATAGAAAACGCCGTGCGAGATATGAATCGGCAAAAATAATTTGTATCTAGAGGAGTAATTTTAATACGAAACTCGACAATATGAAATTTTTTGACTTAACAATTTTGCTTTGGTCGTTGCTGTCTATTGGGGTAGCAAGTGTCTCGGCTCAAGTATATGTAGATGCATCAGCCACTGGCAACAATGACGGTACTTCTTGGGCTAATGCTTATACTGATCTTACCAATGCAATAATGTCTACTCCTGAAGGTGGCGAAGTATGGGTGGCCGAGGGTATTTATTATCCTGGTGGTGATTCTCCTAGTCGTGATACTTCGTTTACTCTGCCACACGATATGAAATTGTATGGTGGTTTTTCAGGAACAGAAACTGAATTACCACAAAGAGATTTTGAATCCAACCTGACCCAGTTGTCAGGCGATCACAATGGTGATGATATAGTCAATAACTTTTCGACTAATAGAAATGATAATTCTAGACATGTAATGTTTATTTCTGAGGCTATAACCTCAGAGGCTCTCATAGACGGATTTGTTATTACCAATGGTTCCTCAGATGATTCAAGTTCTGAAGCTGACCTACGTCGGGGGGGCGGCATACTAAGCTATGGAACTCCATCAATAAGTAATTGTGTTTTCACTCAGAATTTTGGTTGGTTTGGAGGTGGATTGTATCCTCGTGTTAATTCTACCGATGA
The DNA here is from genome assembly GCA_937969415.1 of uncultured Saprospiraceae bacterium. Classification (GTDB taxonomy): domain Bacteria; phylum Bacteroidota; class Bacteroidia; order Chitinophagales; family Saprospiraceae; genus RFSX01. The sequence goes on from CALBWK010000123.1 coordinate 7,524, forward strand.
ATCCTTGAGAATTTCTAATTGTACCTTTAGCGCAAATGCTGCTGGCTTTGGAGCTGGCATTTATGTCAATCAGATTTCTTGCGTAATATCTTCTTGTATCTTTTTAGAAAATGTAGCTGAAGACACAGGCGGTGCCTTGTATAATGATACCGAAAACGGATCGATTATCGAGGATTGTATTTTTGAATTAAATATTGCTTCAGGCTCAGGCGGAGGTGATGGCGGAGGCGCTATCTATAATACAGAGTCGCCGTCTAATATTAGCCATTGCCAATTTTTCCGAAATACAGCAACGGTCCGCCGAGGTGGTAGTATTTATAGTCGTGGATCTAGTGCAGTCATAACTGCTTGTATGTTTGAAAATAATAATTCAGGAAGTTCTACAGGAGCAAGTATCCATGTAGGGTCTAGTGATATAGTAGCCAATACGATAATTTCTGATTGCGAATTTACAGGAGGCATTGCTAATTGGGGTGGGGCATTAAATGTTTATGGAGAGTTAAATACTGTAGAAGTTGTCAATTGTGAGATGAATAATAATATTGCTCTTGCCAATGGAGGCGCTATATATGTAGGTTTCGGTGCTCAAGTCATGGTTGTTGACTCGGAAATAAACCGGAATGAGGCGAATAATGGTGGTGCTATGGCGACTCAGAATGATCTCAGTTCTATTTCTATTACAGATAGTGATGTGTCTTTTAATAACGCCACTAGAGGAGGTGCCATTAATACTTTTAATGGCAATGACACAATTTTAATAGGGAATCCTAGAATTGAAATCTCTCGATCGTCGTTTAATTTTAATGACTGCACAGAGCAGGGTGGCGTGTTGAATCTTAGCGATACAGATCTGACAGTCAGTAGTGCACTGTTTACAAATAATGAAAATACTTCTGCCACTGGTGCTGGAGGTGTTATGTCTCTAAATACGGGTGACCAAAGAGAAAATCAACACCTACTAATAAACAATACCTTCTTTGGAAATAGCGGAGTTATAGGTTCGGTAATTGGAAACTGGACCGATTCTACAGGTATTTCCGAGTTAGTTTTACAAAACAATATCTTTTCAAATTCAACGGAAGCATCATATGCAATAGAGGATGGTACACCGTCTCTGACATCTCGTGGTGGAAACCTGAGTGATGACAACAGTTTAGTACCTTTTGCAAATGCAATGAATGATACCCATAATGAATTTCCTCAATTATCATCCCCAGCATTTGGAGAGTTTAATCTTGCAGAAGGTAGCCCTGCTATAGATACTGGTGTAGATGATGGTGCTCCTGAGCTAGATATTACAGGCGCAGCTAGAGTTTCTGTTGTAGATAAAGGGGCTTACGAGTTTGGACAAAACACTAGTATAGAAGATCTAGAAGTATCTCTCAAGCAACTCTCAGTTTTTCCTAATCCATCTTCTGATATGTTGCACTACGCATTAGATAATAATTGGGCTGGAGTTGTACAACTGACTGTAAAGAATACTTTAGGGCAAGTCCTCCATATAGAAAACATACAAAAAAACTCGACTGAATTCAGTGGAGACTTAAATATCTCAAAGTATGAGAGTGGTCCCTATTTACTTAATCTTAGAAACGATACGCATTCAGTGACAAGAACTTTTATAAGGCAGTAATGCTTTGCAGGTGATTTTAAACAAAAAAGGAGTAGCTTTTGTGGCTACTCCTTTTTTTGTTTAAATAATGTCTAGATAAATTTTAAGACCATTCCCTCTGCGCTATGGGTGCGACAATTAGTTCGCTAGGAATTGCAAAGGCCTCGACCAAAGCCAATGCATTTGGCTTGATTTCTTGATATAATTTGGTGATGTTTCTTCTGATGGCTTTTGATTTAGAGCCATCCATATAATCATTCTCTAAGAACCATCCTCTATGCTGGAATATGCAATCAAGGGCATATAGTTGTGCCAGACTAGTTAACATTTTTTTGGTCTCTTGGTCCTTACATTCTTCGATGTGTCTATAAAAACTACTTAGTGTCACTTGATCGATGTGGGCATCTGCAAGGTCCATCATATGTTGTTGAACTCTCAAGAATACTTGATGGGAGTCGTTTCCTCTTTTCAAATACTTCTGCATCCTCTCCCCAAGACTAATCAGTGTCTTTCTTTTTCTATAATTGAATGCGTGGAAATGGAATTTCTCATCTAGTATATGTTCAGTATCTGTATTTCTTGTAAATAGCGGATTGTATTCCAGTGCTTCGTGCTTGGCCTTTGTCAGTAGGAATCTAAGAATAGCTCTATACCCGTCATCGTGGAAGGATTGCTTGTAATCAGTTAGGCATCCTTTGGCCACTAGCTGCATCAGCACTGTATTGTCCCCTTCAAAAGTTGTAAATATATCTGTGTCTCCTTTTAAGCTTGCAAATCTGTTTTCAAATAAATAACCTTTGCCCCCGCACGCCTCTCTACACGTTTGTATCGTATCGGTACAGTGCCACGTAGATTTAGCCTTAAGCCCAGCAGCAAGTGTTTCTACTTCACGCATTTGATCTTCATCTGCATTGCAATAGAGATCTGCGAGATCCTTAGAGGCAAGATAGTATGCATAGGTTTTAGCAAGAAGAGGAAAGAGTCTTGCTTGATGTGTTGGATAGTCAATCAGTAAGGTTTCTTGTTCAGCCCCTTTCGCTGAGAATTGCCTTCTTCGGAAAGCATATTTTATTGCAATAGTCAGTGCTACCTTAGATGCATTGAGCCCGAGCATACCGACACAAACTCTCCCCGCGACCAGCGCTCCTAAGGTTGTGAAGAATCTTTTGGAAGGATTAGCGATACTGCTTTCATACTCTCCATCTACATTAATATCACCATATCTATTCAGTAGATTATCGACAGGTACGCGAACTTTATCAAACCAGATACGACCGTTATCTACGCCATTAAGTCCCATCTTATAACCACAATCCTCTATTTTGATACCTGGGAGTTCTTTGTGATTCTCATCTCTTAAGGGAACCAAGACCGTATGTACGCCGTGATTTTCTCCGTTAACAATAAGTTGGGCAAAGACGGCTGACATAGTGCTGTGCATTGCGTTACCTATGTATTCTTTGCCAGCAGAATAAGAAGGTGAGTGCACTATTATTTCCTTAGTCTTGTGATCGTAAGTTGCTGTAGTTTCTAGGTCTTTGACATTAGAGCCATGACCTGTCTCTGTCATTGCGAAACATCCAAGCAACTCGCATTTGTGTAGTGGCTCTATATATTTTGTGTGGTGTTTCTCTGTGCCAAGTTGCAAAACAGCACCTCCAAAAAGTCCTATCTGCACGCCAAATTTTATAGCCAGAGATAAGTCGCCATATCCGAGCATTTCAAATACAGCAATGTGTTCTCCATTCTTTTCTAATCCTCCATACGCTTTTGGGAAAGCATAAGCACTTAGTCCTTGGTCAGCTAGTGCTTGTAACTGTTTTTTGATGCGATTTCTGTAATCCTCTTTCTCTCGATCTTCTATTATTTCAAAATGCGGATCTCGAAGTAATTTTCTAACCTTATCACGAACCTCAATTTCGTTGCCATCTAGTATGACTTTCATTTTTTTACTATCAAAACTAGGGTTGTCATATTGTGAAGGAGTCGTTTCTCCTTCTTGGAATATTTTTTTGAAAAGCATTTGCTCGCTTGTCGCAGTCAATCCAAGAGACTCCCTGAGGCTTTGTAAGGCAGCTTTTGTATGGGGTACATCTTTGAGCCCATTTTTGCTTTGAGTGCCAAGTTGTGCAATTTCAAGACCCATCTCTACAAGAGAAGATCTTTGTTCATTATTCAACTGCTTTGCCGCCCTTCTAATTTCTCTACCCCAAAACTTAAAGGTAGAATCATCGGGAGGACTCAGAGGGTTAAGACAGTTTTCTAGATATTCCTTATCACTAGCGTTGAGATGGTTGAGCTTATCTATTCTATTTTGTATCTCTGTAATCTCAGATGGACTGAGTACAGTATCGGACCAACCTACATAGATAAGTGGCAGTACACTAAGAATTCCGTTCGAAAGATGTTGGTCTGTGATCATAGTACTTTTGTATTGAACCACTTAACTATTGGTCCAGAAGTAAAAATTATTTTTTTCTAATTCAAAGCCCACAGCTGGATAGAGCTGATTGCCGATTACGTTGTTTGTTTCTGTCTCTAACAACAATCCCGCAGCATATGTTTCTTTGCAGAGTTTTTTTGCACGATCTATAAGTGCCTTCGAATGTCCCTTTCCTCGCTCCGAAGCTTGGATAAAGAGATCATTGAGAATCCATAGCCGTTTGAGTCTGGTAGATGAAAACGAAGGGTAGAGCTGAACGAATCCAACCGGCCCAAGCTCATCGTCCATTGCCAGATATATTTTTGAGTCTTTATTGACCAAGCGCTCCCGCAAGAAGAGCTTAGATCCTTCTAAGTCTGAGGGCTTTCGATACCAAACTCGATAAGCATCAAATAGTGCAGCAATTTCTTCAAGAAGATTGAGCTCCGCTTCTACTACTTGAATCATAATACAAGCTTATTAAGTGATTCCAGCTCCTCTTTTGCCAATTCTATAAGTTCTGAGATAAGATCAGTCTGCGAGAGTCCCGAGGCCTCCCACAACTTAGGGTACATACTGATATCTGTGAATCCAGGTATTGTATTGACCTCATTGATGATCAATTCTCCTTCTGGTGTCATAAACATATCGACTCTTGTCAAGCCTCGGCACTCTAGTCCGATATATGTTTCTAAGGCAAGTTGCTGTACCCTTTCAGTTTGTTCAGGAGTGAGGGCTGCAGGGATATGCAATTCAGCCCCTGTTTCATCGAGATACTTGTTTTCATAAGAATAGAAGCCACCTTTAGAGACTATTTCTCCAGGTACAGACGCCTGTGGGTAAGCATTGCCTAACACGGCACATTCTATTTCTCGCCCTACTATTTTCTCTTCAATGATCACTTTTGTGTCAAAGGAAAGTGCTTTTTCTAGCGCATCAAAAAACTGTTCTTCATTGGTAGTATGACTGACACCAACAGAGGAACCTAAGTTGGCTGGCTTAATAAATAACTCAGAGCCGAGTTGACTAGCGATGTCAGAATAATCTACATCCTCTGCAGAATTTCTTACTGTTGCCCAGCTCGCTACAGGTATATCCATAGAGATGAGCACATGTTTCATTATGTCTTTGTCCATACCGATTGCAGATCCTAGTATGCCGCAGCCTACACAAGGTAGTCCAGCTAACTTAGCTAAGCCTTGGATGGAGCCATCTTCACCATAGGTCCCATGTAAGACAGGGTAGAGGATATCAACAGCCACTGTGTTATTGTCATTCAAGGTGTACAGCAAATTCTGGCCACTGTTCTGAGATAATATGACGGGATTATCTAAGGATATAATTGGGTTTTCTTCTTGAGTCAATTTGTCGAGATACTGGAGATCTTCTTTGACTAGGTGCCAAGTACCTTTTTTGTCTATAGCAATAAGTAGGGATTCATACTTTTCCTTATCTATGGACTTGACGACATTTTTTGCAGATAAGAGTGAAATCTTATGTTCTGTAGATCGACCACCAAAAAGAATGGCGACGCGTGTTTTTTTTATACCCAACTGTTATAGTATATAGTTTTATGATAATCTTCTCACCAAAGTTAATCCAAGTGCAGGTCACTTGCGATTATGTAGGTGCATAAAAAAAGGGCCTCTTTTTATAAAGAGACCCTTAAAGAAAAATAAGTCTTATTCAGTACTGCCTTGCTCGGCAGGGAGGTAGATAGAATCTATCTTCCCCATCCTCCGCCTCCGCCTCTAGGACCTCTGTTTTCTCTTGCTTGTGCTACTTTAACAACAATGCTTCTTCCGTCGATTTCAGAATCATTAAGCGCATCGATAGCTGCGTTTCCTTCGCCATCATCAGCCATCTCAACAAAGCCGTAGCCTTTTGATCTGCCAGTGTCTCTGTCAAAGATGATTTTTACTGAGTCTACAGCACCAAACTGCTCAAATGCAGCTCTTAAAGTTTCTGAGTCAGTATTGTAGTCAAGTTTAGCTACAAAAATATTCATGATAAAAATTAAAAAGATTAAAAAAGTAAGATCAAACTGATCCAAAATGAAGCTTAATGTCCCACAAGGAAAAGAGAATCTAGTTAATAAGTGCGGTTCTAGTTCAACTGCTTGTTCTATGGCGCACAGCAAAATTACGTGCATTTTAGATAAAAGGTTCCATAAACCTCAGTAATACATTAAAAAAAGGCTAAATATTTAGTGGGAGTGCCCCCCAATACGTAAGTTGGCTAGATGCGCTAAGGCAATCATACTGCCTCCACTTACCACCAAAAATGTACCGTTTAGAGGTAGAAAATGGTGCAAAACTACAAGTATAGCGCCACTTATAGCCATTAGGACAGGCCTTGCATCTTGCCTATTGCGCAAATACTTCTTGACGATACTGAAATAAATAAATACTCCCGTCAGACCCAAAATAATGATCTCAAATAAAGGGTGCACTAACCAAGAATTTCCCGAAATGAAGCCTAGGGAGAGCAAAAGTGGCAGCGAAGCACAATGGATAGCGCATAACAGAGAGGTCGTAGTGCCCCAAACATCCATATTTTTTGCTGCTTTCATTTGTTTAAATGCAATAGTGTTGCAAATATAACCATTTGCCTGTAGGATTGTTCTACTTTTGTAATTATGACCGATTCAGAAAATCTGCTTAAAAGTAAGAAGCTCCGTAAGACTGCTCTTCGTTTGCGTGTATTGGATTTGTTTCTTGGTAAGCCACATTCTGCTGTTCAGACTAGTCGACTAGAAGAAGAACTGGGGGAGGTAGATAGAATAACGCTTTACAGAACACTCAAGACTTTTGAGAAAGAGGGGATTATCCATAAGGTTATGGATGGCACACAACTTACCAAGTATGCACTATGCCATGATACCTGCACAACCCATAGTGTAGAAGAAGATCATGCGCATTTCCTCTGCGAATCGTGTTCTGAGACCATATGCGTTGGCAACTTTGATATGCAGAGTATTACGCTTCCGCCATCTTACCGAGTGACAAAGGTACAATTGGCTTTGTCAGGTATTTGTCCAAATTGCAGTTAGCGAGTTTGATTTAGTTCTTTGGATAATTTTTTGTTTGAACCTTGAAATAGAATATTAGGGTTATGATGAGAAAAGTATTTAAAGGCCTAATGGCTTCCGCAATTATGATGGCTCCGGCCAGTTTACTCTTTGGCCAAGATGGGCAGGTTACTACAGTTTATGAGAATCGTGAAGAGTTTGTCCACCTAGATGTAATGGCTAATGGGAACTTGCTTGTTTCTGGAAAGTCTCATGAGTTAGGCAACAAGTCAGATCTTGTACTGCTTTTAGACGGACAGGGTAACGAACTCAAAAGAGTCGTCTTATGTGAGTCTTGTGAGGCAGATGTCGTCTACTACAGTCGTGAGACACTTGAGAATGATATCATACACGTAAGATCTAATGGAGATATTTATGTGTCTGATTTGGAACTTGAAAATTCTGAGTTTCAATATAACATTGCAGAAGATCAATTCGAAAGTATTGAGACCTATCAGGTCCTCGAGCAGAGGAACTGGATCATTGTCGTTTCTTACGCTGTAGAAAATAGTGTCAGAGGACTTTTGCATACAGTGATTGATACCAGATCAAAGGCCATATTTAGCCAAAAATTCAATGTAGAATTTCCTGATATAGCAGGGTCTATTGGTATCGATATTTTCGATGACCAAAGTGTCGTTGATGGTTTCAATTCTTTTGATGGCGGCAATTCTTTTGCCAACTTGATTCGATTAGGAAGAGATAGGTCAGAGCAAATCTGGCAAGTCGAATTGACTGGTGAGGATGTGTTATTGGAAGATGCGGAGGTAGCAAGAAGTCAAGATGTCTATGTTGTCGGTACGATTCAGGATCCAGAAGATGCAGCACACAGGCAAGGTATGCTGGTGAAGCTCGATGAAGATGGTAATCAACAGTTTATGGTAACCTTTGATGCGGATAGGGCTGGCGATGATGCTTATCAGAGTGTCTCAAAAACTTTCTTGGATATCCAAGAACTCAATTCAGGCAACTTATTGATTTCAGGTTTTGATGGTGGTAGAGTTGATGGCGAAAATGTTTCTAAAGCCATCTTTATTGAAGTAGATACAGAAGGCAAATTTATCAGAGGATTTAGCGAGACTGCATTGACCTTGAATAATGTTGGGTCTGACTTTGCCCTGATAGGCAGCAAATTTGTCTATGTTGGAAATGCATTCAATAATAATTCTAATTCAGGAGCCTTTATAACTGTTTCCGATCTATTGTTGGATGTTGAGAATGTTGCTGATGCACCAACTTCATTTATGACTTTTGCTAATCCAACTAACGAGGAACTCGTGGTACAAATACCAGCAGAAATGCAATTGCAGTCGCCAATAGAGGTGTATGATTTTGCAGGGAAGAGATTGATATCTTCTTCTGATAAGCAGATTGACGTTAGTGGACTTGGTGCAGGTAATTATGTAGTATCAGCTATTATAAATGGATACAAAGTCACTCAAAAACTAGTGAAAATATAGCCTAGAGATCAGAAAAAAATAAACCTTATAAATATGAAGAGGCTGCCCGACATGCGTTAGGCAGCCTCTTTTTTTGTCAAGCCAATTTGTATATATCAGTAGGAGTCTGACAGATAATTGCTTGAGAGCCCTTGAGAGCGATGGGGTGCTTAATGAGCCCCGGATTGTTTTGTAAGATGTTGAGCCAGCCATGCATATTGAACTCTTTTCCTTTGATGTTGGCTTGGTAATAAGGGTCTGCCTTGTTCATTAATTCTTTTGGATGCTTGTCCAAAGACTTGAGTAACCCCTTCCAATAAGTTGTGGTAGACCTTGATTTGCTGTGTTCGAGGGTTCTTATCTTCTGTCCAGTGCTCTGAGCATGGGCAATAGTTTTTCTGTCAGAAGCTGAAGAAGCATTGTAATAAATCAGAATCTCTCTTGGATGCGTTTTCATACGAATATTCTATTATGTAACTAATATAACAATAATTATTTTACATAATATATAATTGGACAAATTAAATATTGATATATCGCTATTTTTCCGTACATATATAATTTTGTAATGTGTGTTAAATTGCTGATCAACAATCCTTTAGATATTATCAATAAATACAATATAACTTCAAGGCTAGTGCTGTAAAATTAAATAAGGGGCTTTACAGTATTTGAATTATAATATATTTCACTATATTCAAAAAACAGTCTTTTGTATTGTGATTTACATTATTCAAACCATAAAATTTCTTATCTATGGCTTTAACCACTAAAAACATACGGAACATATGTCTGCTTGGACACTCAGGTTCCGGCAAAACGACCTTTGCAGAAACAATGCTATATGAGTCGGGAGCGATTAATCGAAGAGGGACAGTAGAGGGAGGAAACACGGTTTCAGATTTCACCAACATCGAAAAGGAAAGAGGTAACTCTGTATTCAGTACATTAATGCATACCAAGTGGCGGGCCTCGAAAATCAATATCATCGATACGCCTGGTCTCGATGACTTTAATGGAGAGGTCATATCATCACTTAAGGTAGCTGATACTGCCTTGACGATAGTTAATGCAGCTCAAGGTGTAGAAGTCGGGACAGAGTTGGTTTGGGATTATGTAAAGACCTATAAGACACCAGCAATGTTTGTCATTAATCAACTAGACCACGAAAAAGCAGATT